>NZ_JBFAET010000186.1:0-17917 GCF_040642095.1 Streptomyces sp. NPDC020362 | reverse complement strand
CGGCGGACAGCGCGGCCGGGGCGGCAGCCGGCGGCTTGGCGGCTGCGGACCCGGCCGGGGTCTGGGCGCTGGCGCTGGTGGCCAGACCGGTGGAAATGAGGGCTCCGGCGGCCACAGCGGTGGCGATGGCCAGAGTGGCGCGCTGGTGACGCGTGTTGCGGGAGGACACAGAAGCTCCTTTGTGGGGGGAATGTCCAGCCGGTGTGGGGCCGGCCGAAGGTGCTGAAAGTTCTCGTGCTCCTGCAGCGGTGAAGGCAGAATCACATACATGGCAGGTACATGTCAGCCCACGCGCAGGTGACGTACACGAAAATTGGCCACTTGACGAATAGGCGAACGCACGCGGTCCCGAGACACGGGTGACCTCCCGGCGGCGGTCGGCGCACCGGGAGGCAATCGGGGCGCCCCGCACGGCTCTTGCGACGGCAACACCAGGAGGCAGCGGGCGACCGACGCGCCGACGGTGACCCTCGCACGACTGAAACCGGTCACGGCACTTTCACCAGTTGCCGCCCTACGGCGCGCATGACGCCGAACCGGCACCCGGAGCGGCGCACCCAGCACAGGCGGCCTGCACGGACAAGGGGGCGACGCCGACGCAGATACCTTTCAGCGGTCAGTTGGTGCAGATGTCGAGCATGGAGGAGAGGGCCGACTTCTCCTTGTCCGTGGTGGTCAGCTTCCAGACGGACTTGACGTGCGTGTAGTCCTTGGCGTACGTGCACCAGAAGGCATGGTTGGTGGGCTTCCAGTCAGCCGGCCCGCTGTCGGACTTGGAGGAGTTGGAGGACTCCGAGGCGATCAGCAGCTGGGGGTCCTTGAGATCGTTGCCGAAGGCCTTGCGCTGGTCCGCGGTCCAGGTGTCGGCGCCGGAGCGCCAGGCCTCGGCGAGCGGGACCATATGGTCGATCGTGGCCTGGGCGACCTCGGTGACGGTGGTGTCGTCGTAGGCTGAGTACCAGGAGCCGGAGGCGGGCTGGCAGTGGTCGGGCTTGTCCTGGACGTCCTTTCCGTCACGCGCCAGGACGTCCTGGCGGGTGGTACAGCCGTCCGGCTGGGTGGACCAGATGTCGAACTTGTCGCGGGCGTAGCCGTCCATCGAATGCGGGGCAGCCACGGTGAGTGCAGCCAGCTCGCTGCGGGCGGTCGCGGTCGACGGAGGCGCAGGCGGCTCCGCGAGGGCGGGAGTGGCGCAGGTTATCAGGAGCAGGGCGGTTGCGGGCAGGCCGAAGGCAGCGCGGCGCATGAAGTCTCCATGATGTGGGGGGATGAAGATTGTGTCCATGACAACCGAAAACGTGTGCCATCCGCTACGCGCGTTGACAAGCTCCGACAACTCCCCCACGGGTCCTTCACTGTGTGGTCACCCGCACAGCGGGCGGGTGGAGCCGTCACTTGAGCGCCCTGTGCCGTCTCTTGGCCGCTGTCTATCCAGGCAGGCACCAAGGAGGAGTTGGCCCCTGGCGCGCTCGGAGCGCGCCAGGGTGTACGGGCGGGCCGGGGCCAGGGGTCGGCGGGCCTGGGTGACGGTGACGGGAACCTCGGGGCAACCGTCGAGCACGTCCGCGGGAGCGACTCGCTCCGCGGGATCGACGCTCAGGCCCTGGTGGATCAGTCGAGCGGAGGGCTTGGAGGTGGAACAGAATCCTGGTCATGCGTGATGTCTGAGGTGGTGTCGGCGATGATAGGGCCACCCGGCCAACTTCCCTGTGTCCTCTGCCAGTAGGGCGGTCAGACGGAGCGGGGACCACCGCCGGACGGCTACGGGAGTTGCGGCGCAGAGCCATGCATCCATCGGGCACGGGATCAACGGAGCATGGCACGCCACGACTGTCAGTGGCTCCGGCTATCGTCGGCTGAATGGATCAAGGTGAACTGATCGCGGAACTGGAACGGGCTGGTCGCGACAAGGAGTTGTCGGCACGGATCGTCCGTCGTCTGGCCGAGCCGGGGGCCGCGGCTGTGCCCGGGCTGATCGCCGCGCTGCGTACGGTGGACCGGCAGACAATGTGGGGACTGCGGGATGCCTTGTGCCTGATAGGCCCTGCCGCCTTCGACGCCGCCGTGGCGGCCCGCGCCCGGGCCGAGAAAGTGCCCGACTGGTGGGAACTGGGTCATGTGCTGCGCGGGTTCGATGAGCGGTGTCTTCCGCAGTACGTGGCCGCTCTGTCCCATCCCATGAAGGAAATACGGCAGCAGGCACTGTGGGGGCTGCAGAACCTCGGCGAGGTCGCCGCCACCGCCGTGGTCGACGTCATCCCGTTCCTGAACGACGGGGATTCCTATACGCGCCACCATGCCGAGAAGACGATCCGGGCCATCGGCCGACAGGCGGGCCCCATACTGCGGGACATCCGCCGCGAAGGCCCCGCCCACCTGCGCAAACACGCGCTGAGTGCACTTGCCCTCATAGGCGGCGAGGCCGAGTTGGACGCGCAGGATCTGCACGCCCTGGAACGACTCATCCGGATCAAAACGACCCAGGACACCCCGGAAAGCCTGCCCGAGCACCGATGGCTGGCCGTCCCCGGTGCGACGTACGAGGGACTCTTCGAGGCCATGGGACTGCACGACCGCAGACCCTGCACGGTCTCGATGGGGTTGTCCGCCATGGAGGACGACGTCGCCTTCGTGGCAGGCCCGGACGGCACGAAGCACACGGTGTACCGGGTGTTCGTCACCCCGGAGCTGGACGGCTGGCGGCTCGTCTATGCCGACACGCCGCTGTGGGAGATGCACTGGGACGTCGACGACCTCCTGTGCCGGATCAGCGCTGCGTGCGGACAGGCCCAGTTCTTCTTCCAGGACGACCACAGCGACTCGATGATCTGGGCGGTTGCCGTCGACGGCACGATGCGCCGCAGCTACTGGCGCTACGGCGAGCCGGAATGGAAGGGCGAGCCGATGGACTGGGAAGCAGCTCTCAGCGAAGACCCTGACTTCGACCCCGAAGACAGCTACGAGCCGAACGCCACCCAGGAGTCCAGCGTC
This sequence comes from Streptomyces sp. NPDC020362, assembly GCF_040642095.1. Lineage (NCBI taxonomy): Bacteria > Bacillati > Actinomycetota > Actinomycetes > Kitasatosporales > Streptomycetaceae > Streptomyces > Streptomyces sp. NPDC020362. Next base: position 14,926 of record NZ_JBFAET010000186.1, on the reverse strand, counting down.
GGCTCCGCATCCTGTTCGCTGTCCCTCGACCCGGCCGGCGTCGGCTCACACACATCCATGCGCGGCCACGGCTGGCTTGCGGTCACGGAAGACGGAGTGGGCCATGGCCCGTTCACCGGAGCGCTACGCATCTAGCATTCAGCAGACCCGCTGTCTTTGCGCCCACCTGCAATGTCCCTCCTGAACTCGGGAAGCTTGGCTTGCGTTGCAACCTCGTCCAGGGCGCGGCACGGGGTGGACGCGGTGAGGAACGCCGAGAGGACCGATGCACACCGCGACAGGTGCGTCGGCAGCGCGCAGAACGCCGACCGAAAGTGATCAAAGGAGTACAGCAAACGGTGCCGGGAGTAACGTGCCACGAGGTCAGCGAGCAGCAGATCGCCCATGCTCTGGATGGCGTACAGGCGCGCATCCGGCCACTGGAGCGAGTTGTACTCCTACGTGAGCCTGAAGCGACTCCGGACGATGGGCAATGAGTTCCTCGACAATGTCGCCGCACGCACTCGGCAGGACCCCGCCCTCGGCTCGCCTCTGTCGCGCACGGTCCTGAGGACCGTGGCGGAGTGCGCCCTCGGAACCCTGGGCGTCGGCGTTTTCCCCAAGGCGGACTTCTCGATCCCCCTGCCTCTCGGCGATGAGACGCTCAGCCGTGAGAACTTCGACTGTGCTCCTGCTGCAGAGCTCGTGCCCACCGCAAGGACCTGGCTGGATGCGTTCGCGCTGTGCCTGGTCAGCGGCACCGTCCGGGAGTGGGAGCGGGCCAGCGGTCTGATTCTCCGAGCGGACTATGCGCCTGCCAAGGGAGCCGACCGTCAGGTCCGGCTACCTGCCGGAAGATCTGCTGCGCGCCGGAGGGCACTCCGCAGGCCGGTATCTGACACGGCGTGGTTCTTGCTCGTCTGTCACACGGATGGATACGCCTGCCCTGAGCGAGAGTTGAGACTGCAGCAGAACGGCTGCGCTGTTGTTCCGCCTCCCGGGGGCGCGCCCGGAAGCGCCGGCCGGGGGCGCTTCACCGCGCGCGGACCGGGTGCGTAGGGTACGAGCGGCCCGGGAGCCGTGCGCGCCGGGCCGCCCCGGCCGCGCGGACGACGCGACCGAAGGGCCGAAACCGGGGGTGGCTGGAATGGCGGACGCGGGGGACGTGGGGCGTGCGGACGAGGCCGGGGAGGGCGGCGGGGGCATCGCACCGCTGGACCGGCGGGTGTTAGCCGTTGCGGGTGTGGTCTTCGCCGTGCTGATGGCGCTGTCCTCGCGCTACGGCCTTCATCGCGACGAGCTGTACTTCCTCGACTGTGGCCGGCACCTCCAGGCGAGTTATGTGGACCAGCCGGCGCTGGCGCCGCTGCTGGGCCGAGTCTCGCTGTCGCTGTTCGGGGTCTCGGCGGCGGGCCTGCGGCTGTGGCCCGCGCTGGCTGCGGCGGGCACGGTCATCGTGGGCGGGCTGACCGCCCGGGAGTTCGGCGGCGCGCGGCGGGCACAACTCCTCGCGGCAATCGCGACGGGCACCATGCCCGTGCTGCTGGGCAGTGGGCATGTCGCCAACACGACGACGTACGAAGTGCTGGCATGGGCGGCGATCGCGCTCGTGGTCGTACGGATCGGCCGCACCGGCGACACGCGATGGTGGCTCGCCGCGGGAGCGCTGGTCGGTCTCGGCTCGGAATTCAACCACCTCGCGGCGATCTTCGGAGGCGTTCTGCTGGCCGCGGCTCTGCTCGGCCCGGCACGCCGGGCCGTGGCTGACCGACGACTGCTCGCGGGAGCAGTGATCGCTGTGCTGTTCGTGCTGCCTGACCTGTGCTGGCAGGCGCGGCACGGATGGGCGATGTTCGAGATGACGCAGGCACTGAACGGGGAGCACGGAGGCCCGGGGAACGTCCTCACCTGGATCGTAGGGCAGTTCGGCATGTCCTGTCTGGTGATGACGGTTCTGTGGGTGGCGGGCCTGCGGTTCCTGTGGCGGTCCGGCAGGCCGTTGTGGCGGTGCCTGGTGACCGCGTACGCCGTGCTGTTCGTACTGTTCGCCGTGACGACCGGAGCGCAGGTGTACTACCTGGGTGGGCTGTACGTGTGCCTGCTGGCGGCCGGCGCGGTGGGACTCGACGGGTGGCTGCACTCCCGCCCGGACCGGTTGCGCAGCCTGATGATCGGAACCGCCGTCTCGGCCGCGCTGTCCGCTGTGATCGTGCTGCCGGTGCTGCCGTCTTCTGACGTGGCCTGGACGTACGGCACCAGCCCTGTATCAGGGGAGACCCTGGGCTGGCCCCAACTGGTCGGCACCGTACGGCAGGTGTGGACCGGGCTTCCGGCCGGGCAGCGTGAGAACGCGGTGATCTTCGCGGCGGACTACGGCGAGGCCGGTGCCATCAACGAACTGGGCCGCAGCGCCGGACTGCCCACCGCCGCGGGCGCCCAGAACACCGACTGGTGGTGGGGCCCCGGCAATCCGCACGCCACGACCGTGGTGGCCGTCGCCCCCGGACCCGACTACGTCCCCGGCTACGCCACCCACCTGCGCCGGTACTTCCGGCACGTCCGCATGGCCGCCACCCTCTCCAACCCCAACGGCGTGCACAACATCGAATGGGGCGGCCACGTCTACGTCTGCACCGGCCCCCGCCGCCCGTGGGGCGCGATATGGCCCGAACTGCGCAAGTACGCGTGACGCCCGCGGCCCCGTCAGGTTCTTCGAGGTCCTGCAAGAAGGCCGCTGGCCTCCGGGCCCCATGGCTGTTGCCGGCGGTGGCCGCTGTGCCCGGGCCTGCCCCCTGTCGAACGGACGACCCGGGGGCTGTGTCACTGCGCTCGCTGCGCGCCTTGGGGCGAAGGCTGCATGAACCAGCCTGCAGCCAGTGCGACTCTCATCAGCCTCTTGTGCCGTCTGTCCACGCCGAGATCTCCGCGACACCCTGACGGACGGCTGCTTCCGGGTCCCGGGCGAGCCGCCCGCAGACCGCTGCAACGTCCGGCACGCCGTCCGTGCTCGCGAGCGCGTCATGCACCCCGGTCTGCATCCAGTCGGCCTGGTTGTCATCAGCCCGGGCAAGCGCGAGAGCGATGAGCCTTATGGCGGCCACCGTCCCCACGCAGGCCAGAGCCTCTGCCGTCTGCCGGGTCACCGCCGTGTCCTCGACGTCCAGCAGCAGCCCCACCAGCGCTTTCGCAGCCTCAGGAGCCTCAGCGAAGGGAGCAAGGTCATGCCCGGCACGAACACGTTGCGACCAGGAAGGAGACGAGGCTCCGGCCAAGGCCGCCTCCAACCCACTCATCATCTCCGGCACGACCAGACAGTCTCATGCCCGACGACGAACTTCGAGCCCGGACCGAAGCTGCCTACGTGCTCGGCAGAAAAGGATAGAGGCCCCCGCGCCCTCACTTCCGGCAGGCACGAGCGGCGGGTGCAGGCACCCGCGCTCCGGCAAGCCGTACGGAGCGCTCATGTACGAGGTGATGGAAACTGCCGAGAGGGGTGGAGCGGCCGGGCCGGATCGCCAGGACCCTGCCGCGTTCTGCGGGCTCGCTCACCCGACCTTCTTGATCACTGCGGCAGGCCGGCCTCGGCCCACCGGCGGAAGGGTCCCGTGCGCGGGGAGCAGCGCTGCTCGGCCCACCACTTCAGGTGATCCAGGGAAACAACCCCGCGCGGGCAGGGAGCACCGCCCGCGCCCACCCGGCGCAGCCCAGCCTGCTCCGAGTGCGCTATGGATACGCCATGACGTGGATGCTGGTGACAGCAGGAACACTCGTGGCGTCACTCGTCACCATCGCGCGCGAACTGTGCCGGAATGTGACACTCCGACAGGTTCGCCCGACGGCAATCGAGCTGTCGGCCGAGGTGATCGGCAACAGCGCCACCCGGAGCGGGAAGCCGGGCGCCTATATCCTCCCACCGGTCGTCCGCTACTACGTCGACGGCAAACGCCACGAGACCGAGATCGCCAACCCGGCCTTCGGCCGCCCCGTCGACGTCGGCTCCTCGATGACCGTCCTCGTCTCCCCGGACAGCCCCTACAGCGGCCCCGGGGAACAATGGAACAGCGGTTGGCGCTAAGGGCTGATTTTGCCGTCCAGCACAGCGACCCACAGCTCTGCCGAGGTTCGGCAAAGCCCAGTTGAGCGGTTGGGCCCGGGGCTTCGGTCCGGCCGTGCCAGTGGAATTTCTGACTGATGAGCAGGCCGAGACGTACGGGAAGTTCGCCGAGGAGCCGACGAGGCCCGAGCTGGAGAGGTTCTTCCACCTCGATGATGTCGACCGTGCGCTGATCGGCAAGCGGCGCGGGGATCAGAGCCGGCTCGGGTTCGCGCTCCAGATATGCACGGTGCGCTACGTCGGGCTGTTCCTGGAGGACCCGCTCGCGGTGCCGTGGCCGGTCATCGAGCACCTCGGCCAGGAGCTGGGCATCGAGGACGTCTCGCGCATCAAGCAGCACACCGAGCGGTTGAAGACGGCGTACGAGCACGCATGGGAGATTCGCGACGCCTACGGCGACCACCTGTACGAGGACCCGGAGTCGGGCCGCTTGTTCCGTGTGTTCCTGCACGGCCGGGCGTGGACGAACGCCGAGGGGCCGGTGGCGCTGTTCAATCAGTCGGTGCACTGGCTGCGGCGGAACCGGGTGCTGCTGCCCGGGGTGAGCGTGCTGGCCCGGCAGGTCGCGAAGGTGCGCTCGATCGCCGAGCAGCGGCTGTACTCGACGGTGGCGAACGCGGCCCGCCGCGCGGACACCTCGCTGCCCGGGGACCTGGTCGCCCTGCTGGAGGTGCCGGAAGGCAAGCGGCTTTCGGAGCTGGAGCGGATGCGCCGGCCGCCGACGCGGACCACTGGCAACGCGATGAAGGGGGCCTTGGAGCGGGTCGACGAGATCCCGGCGTTCCGCCTGGGGAAAGTGAAGGTCGAGCAGATCCCGCCGAACGGGCTGGCAGCGATGGCGAAGAACGGGCTGTGCCCGAAGGTCCCGAACCTGGCCCGCACCCTGGAGCCGAAGCGCACGGCGATGGTCACCGCGGTGGTCCGGTCGCTGGAGGCGGCGGCGATCGACGACTCCCTGGACCTGCTCGCGCTCCTGATGCAGGTCAAGCTGATCAGCTCGGCGAAGCGGGCCACGAACAGCGACCGGCTGTCGACGCTCCCCCGGCTGGAGAAGGCGTCGCGGGTGATGACGGCGGTCTGGCGGGTGCTCTCCAAGGAGTTGGACCTGGTCGAGGAGCACGGCACCGATCTGGACGTGGCCGCGCTGTGGCGGGCGGTGCAGACGATCGCCCCTCGCGAAGAGGTCAACGCCACCGCGGCGACAGTGGAGGAGCTGGTCCCGCCCGGGGACGACGCGGCCGAGACGGCGGTCCGCGCGCAGCTGGCCGCCCGGTACAACATGGTCCGTCCGTTCCTGACCCTGCTCGGGGAGTCGACGGCGCTCGGGGCCGCGTCGGGAGGGTGCCGGGAGCTGGCCGCCGTGCATAAGCTGCCCGCGCTGTCGCGGCGCCGGGTGAAGGACAAGCCACTGCTGCCGAGAGAGATCGACAGCAAGCTGGTGCCGCCGGCCTGGCGGCGGGCGGTGTTCAACAACGCGGGACTCCCAGCCGGGGCGGTGGACCGCGACGCGTACGTGGTCTGCGTGCTGGAACAGCTTTACCGCACGCTTCAGCGCCGGGACGTGTTCGCGTCGCCGTCGAACCGGTGGTCCGACCCGCGGGCGCGGCTGCTGGACGGCAAGGCGTGGGAGGCGGTACGCGAGGACACCCTGGCGGGGCTGAGCCTGAACGAGCCGGTCGAGGGGCACCTCAAGGGCCGGGGCAAGGCGTTGGATGCGGCCTGGCAGTTGATGGCGGAGCGGCTGGATGAGGCCGGGCAGGACGCGAAACTCAGCTTCGAGGGGCAGCCCAACGGCAGGTTGCAGCTGAACGTGGACCGGCTCGGCGCACTCGGCGAGAGCGCGTCGTTGAAGTGGCTGCGCCAGACCACCGCGAAGATGCTCCCGAAGATCGACCTGCCGGACCTGCTGTTCGAGGTCGACTCCTGGACCGGGTTCTTGGACGCCTTCGTGCACTTGGGTGACGGCCGGACGCGCATGGAGGACGTGCCCGCCGGGATGGTGTGTCAGACCATGGGGAGCCGGTCCACCAGCAGCTCCGCCCTCGGCTCGGTGTCCCCCGGCGGCAGCCGTCCTGCCCGGGGCAGGGTCGCCAGCCCGTGCAGGGCCGCCCAGAACACCTCGGTGAACAGCGCCGCTTCGTGGGCGATGTCCGTGAGGTTCTCCTCGACCGTACGGTCGGTGTTCCCCACGCCCTCCTCCAGTAGGCGGCCCAGAAGCGAACCCAGCTTCAGGAGGCGCTCGTTGGGCACCGTCACTAAGAGCTCTTCCTCGTCGGTGAAGTACGTGCAGAGCGCCGCTTCGGACCAGCCCGCCCGCCGCCTTCGCAATCTGCTTGGTGGTCGTACGGCGAGCCCAATGTCCAGCATGAGGTCATGAGCCGCGTCGACGATGCGGACGCGAGCTGGCTTCTGTTCCGTACGCGATTCCATGCGGGCTCCCATCTCCCTTGACGCGAGGGTGAGTGTTCACTCACCCTAAGGGCGACGGGGTGAGTGAACACTCACCCACCAAGGGAACACCTGGAGGGCGCGCCATGCAGCTCACGGTTTTCGGTGCGACGGGCGGCATCGGGCAGGAGATCGTCAAGCAGGCCCTCCCGGCACTCCAGGTCGTCACCACCGTGTGACCGATAGCGAGAGGAAGTACCGAAGATGGCCAAGCTGCAGAGTCTCGACCCGCACACGCCGATGTTCGCGCAGTTGAAGGAGAAGACCGGGCCCATCGTCCTGGCCAACACCTTCTTCGTCCCGAAGGAGAGGACTGAAGCGTTCCTGACCCTCTTTCAGAGGCAGGCCGAGTTCATGAAGGCTCAGCCGGGATTCGTCTCCCTGCAGATGCACAAGGGAACGGCGGACAGCCAGCTTCTGATGAACGTCGCGGTCTGGGAGTCGACCGAGACTCTCGCCACGGCGTTCGGCAGCCCGGAGTTCCAGCGCATGGCTGCCGAGTTCCCCGACGACATCGTGTCGTACCCGCACATCTTCGAGCAGATCGACGTATGACACGGCAGCTGTAGCCGGGGAGGGCAGTCGGAGACGCCCTGCCCTCCCCTCGGCAGTAACCCATCCATGCACCATGTCGGGTCGCCAAGGCCACCTAGCACCCCACCGCGCCTAGCCCCGTCCCTGAAAAGGAGTCCCTGTGACCGTGGAACTGAATCACACCATCGTCCCCGCCCGTGACCCGCAAGCCTCGGCGCGGTTCCTGGCCGAAATTCTCGGCCTGAGTGTCGATCCGCCGGTGGCGCACTTCGCGCCGGTCACGCTGGCCAACCAAGTCAGCCTCGACTACGACCAGCTGGACAACTTTGAGCCACACCACTACGCGTTCATGGTCAGCGAGCAGGAGTTCGACGCCGCCCTTGCCCGCATCCAGCATGGTGGAATCACCCACTACGGCGATCCCGCATGCCAAGAGATTGGGCAGATCTATCACAACAAGCGCACCAAAGGCCGCAGGGGCATTTACTTCCACGACCCCGGCGGACATCTCATGGAAATCCCGGGCGGCGCCGGGTCGTGAGGCCGGTGGCGGCCCGGCGGATCATGGCTTCTGGGGCCTGTCTTCAATCTGTGCGGATCCAGATCTTCAGCGCGGCCAGGGTAACGGCCGCCTGGTAGAACTGGGCGGTCTTGTCATGCCTGGTCGCGATCCCGCGCCACTGCTTGAGGCGATTAAAGCACCGCTCGACCACGTTGCGCTGCTTGTAGCGCTCGCGGTCAAAAGCCGGTCGGCACCCGCCCACTCGGCCCCGTCGGGCCCGGTTGGCCACCTGATCGGCCCGCTCGGGAATGGTGTGCCCGATCCCGCGGGCACGCAGGTGCAAACGGATGGCACGGGTGCTGTAGCCCTTGTCGCCCAGCACATGGTCCGGGCGGGTGCGCGGCCGACCCGAACTGCTGTGGCCGCCGCTCCTGTCCCGGGTCGATCTCGAGGCGGACATCGTCCTGCGCATGCAGGCCCAGCACGAGCGCGTTGAGGCCACGCTGACCAGGCCGGACGCCGCGGTCCCGGCGTGGTCGGCCACCGCCGGAGCCGACGATTGCGACACCCTCGTGTCGACCCTCGCCGATCACCGGCCAGTCCTGCTCGAACACCTCGGCGACGAGGAGGCCACCCTCCTTCCGCTCGCGGCCGAGCACATCACCGAAAAGGAATGGGCCTCCCTGGGCGACCACCTGGTGGCCAACACGCCCAAGCTCACCCTGCTCACCCTCTTCGGCCTCGTCCTGGAGGACGTGAACCCGGCCGAGCACGCCACGCTCCTGTCCGCCCTCCCCGCGCCGGTACGCGACATCTGACACGTCATCGGCCGCCCTCGCTACGCCCGCCACATCAGCCGCGTCCGCGCCGCCTGACCAGACCCCATACGACTCACCAGGCTCACCAAGCTCACAACGACTCGCAAGGAGAAGAAGAATGTCGCTGAGGAAGATCAACACCGTCCTGGCCGCCGCCTTCATCCTCTTCATCCTCTGGTTCGGGGTGGAGTTCATCCTGACTCCGGAGACGACGGCGCCGGGCTTCGGCCTGCCGAGCTGGCCGTCCGGCGACGGCGGCGGCTTCCTGATCATCAAGGGAATCCGCGACGTCGTCTTGGCCCTGGTCCTGGGCATCCTGCTGGTGACGGGCCAGCGCCGGGCGCTGGGCTGGGTGCTGCTGGTGGAGGCCCTCGCCGCGTACGGCGACATGGCCACCGTGCTGGCCCACCACGGCTCCGTGGCCACCGCGCTCGGCGTCCACGGCCTGACCGCGACGCTGATGGTGGTCAACGGCCTGCTGATGATGCGCGAGACCCGTAAGGTCGCGGCCGCTCCGGCGACGCCCGCCCCGCAGCCCGCCTGATCCCATCGGTCCAAGGTGGCCCGGACCCCAGCCGGGCCACCTTGGCGCGTGCCGGTGTGCGCGTGTCAGCGCCCGCCGGGAAAGGCCAGGCAGACGATCTTCTTCCAGTGAGCGACGACCTGACGGCTGAGGCGGCCTGCTGCGCCGCAGCGGCCACGGCCACCTGGACTGGCCGGTATTGGGCATATGCGCCGCGGTCATCACCATGCCGCTCATCACCCGCGCCACCACGGCAACGAGACCTAAGTCGGTTGATTCGAACGGTCCACTTGCTGGCCACTGGTACAGCACGGTCCTGTCCTTGTAGAACTCGGCGTCGTGGTCAACGGGGCGGTCCCCCTTTGCGTCCGGCCCCAGTTCGAGGCCGCGCTCGCGCTCGCCCGGCAGATCAAGGCCACGCCCCGCACTGCCATCATCTTCACCGTGTACGAGATGAAGCGCCTCGGCCGCGACGCCGCCGAACTCACCGCGCCCTCAGACCACCTCACCGCCCACGGCCTCATCCTGAAGACGCTCGCCGGGCCCCTGCCCGGGATGTACGACCCCAGCGGACCGGGCCGCCTGCTGTTCGCCTTCTTCGCGGCGATGGCGGAGACCGAGCGGGAGAACATCCGCGAGTCGACCGTCGAAGGGCTCGACGCGGCAGCCCGCAAGGGCAAGCGTGGCGGCCGGCCACCCGTCATCACCGACGACACGCTGCACACCGTGCTCCGGCGCCGGGAGAACGGCGAGTCGGTCGAGCAGATCCAGCCCGGCCTGATCATCCCCACCGACAAACGCAAGGGCCAGGCCCCCAGCGTCGCGAGCATCTACCGCGCGCTCGCCGAACACGAGAAGAAGGAGGCGTACCCCGCCCCCGCCGAGTCCGCATCCGGCGCCCGGACGACCCGATCACCCCCGAGGAAGCCGCTCTCCGGCAGCGTCTGCAGGACCAAGTCCTTCAGCCCACGGAGACTGAGTAGCCAGCAAGATCAGCCCTCAGCGCCAACCGCTGTTCCATTGTTCCCCGGGGCCGTACAGCCCGATGGACCCGTACGGCGGCCTGGGTCCCGCCCTCCGAGGGGCCATCATCACCGCCGCGCTGAGCGCACTCCTCCTTGCCTGGCAGATCGCCCTGCTGTAGCCGACCGGGTCCAGTCCATCGCGGACTCGCACAAGACGGCGTCGCAGAGCGCATGCCGCCGGTAGCAGTGCACCTCTGCGGGTCCCGACGGAGTGACCCATCTGAGTAGCCGCGCTCGTGCGCGACGCCTGACCGCACGAGCATGCTGGCCGTATGTGGCTGACAGAGTGTCATGGGAACGGCAATGAGTATGAGGCACGGGCGCGTGCCGCCGACCGGCCGGCAGGTGGCGGTCAGTTCGGCGCTTCTCGTCATCGATCTGGTGGTCATCGCCCGGCTGGTGTTCGGCTATGGGATGACGGGCTGGGCCGACAGCTACGACAGTGTCAATCCGCCCAGTGCACCCAAGGTTGCGCGGCAGGGAATGTGGGTCCTGGTCGCCGGCGCAATCGTCACAGGTGGTGGCCTCCTGGCCCTGCGGTGGCGCATCCCGGGCATGGTGCAGTTGGTTGTCCTGGGAGTCGGAGCTTGCCTGCTCGCTCACCTCGCCGCCCAGTGATCAGTACGGCGCGACACACCTGACTGAACAGGACAGGAACAAGGCCCGCAAAGAGGACCTGTTTCTAGCGGGGGCGAGTAGAGCCACTGGGGCGGTGGCTTCGGGAGCCACTTTTTCAGCGGCGAGTTTGGGAGCCACCTGGTCTGATGGTGTGTGGCATGCCGCTGTTGGAGTAATCGGGGGCTTTGGGCTGTCTGGCCGCTCACGCTGTGATTGTTGATCACGGTCGTGTCAGGAGTCCGTGGGTGTACAGGTCACGTGAGTGGATTTCTGAGCGGATCCGTCGTGATCACCGGTTGGATCCGGCGGTCTCGGGGCGGACGCTGGCTCAGCGGTACAAGGTGTCGAGGGGCACGGTGGCGAAGGCGCTGACGTGTCCGGTGCCGGCGAAGCGGAAGAAGCCGCCGCCCAGGAAGAGCGTGCTGGAGCCGGTCAAGGGCTTCATCGACGCGATGCTGCGCGAAGATCTGGACACGTGGAAGAAGCAGAAGCACACCATCGCCCGGGTTCTTGAGCGGCTGGCGAGTGAGCACGACTTCGAGCTCGCGGCGTACTCCACGGTGCGGGACTACGTGGCCAAGCGGCGCTCGGAGCTGGCCCTGGAGGCGAGGCAAGGGCGTCGGCATCTGGAGGGGACGGTGCCGCAGGAGAAGCGGCCCGGGGAAGAGGCCGAGGTCGACTTCGCGGATGTGTGGCTGGACCTGGCCGGGCAGCGCCGCAAGTGTGTGCTGCTCACGCTGCGGATGTCGTATTCGGGCAAGGCCATTCACCGCGTCTACGCGACCGCCTCGCAAGAAGCTTTCCTCGAAGGCCATGTCGAGGCGTTTCGGGCGCTGGGTGGGGTGCCGACCGTCCATATCCGCTATGACAACCTCAAGCCTGCGGTGAAGCAGGTTCTCTTCGGCCGCTCGCGCACGGAGACAACACGGTGGGTGTCGTTCAGGTCGTGGTACGGATATTCGGCTTTCTATTGCGCTCCTGGCGAGGAAGGAGCACATGAGAAGGGCGGCGTCGAGCACGAGGGCGGCAGATTCAGGCGCAAGCATCTGGTCCCGGCCGTCGCCGTGGACAGTCTCGCCGAGCTCAACGAGCGGCTCGCGGCGATCGACGCGGCCGAGGACTCCCGGCATGTCCACGGCCGTCCTACCTCGATCGGTTTCGACTTCGAGCAGGAACGGCCGCTGCTGGCACCGTTGCCCGCCGATGAGTACGACACCGGCATCGACCTGACACCGGTGGTCCACCGCAACGGCCGGGTCACCGTCCGCCAGTGCCACTACTCGGTGCCGGCGAAGTTCATCGGCATGAAGGTGCGGGTGAAGCTGCGGGCGAACGAGGTATGGGTCTTCGATGGCCGCCGCGTCATCGCCCGCCACCCGCGGCTGACCCGCCGTTACACCTACCACGACGTCCTGGATCACTATCTGGAGATCCTGCTGGTCAAGCCGGGCGCATTTCGCCGGAGCCGCCGCGCTCGCGCAGGCCCGCGCCGAAGGCGGCTTCACCAAGGTTCACGAGGCGTTCTGGGCCGCGGCCAAGAAGAAGGCGGGCAACAAAGAGGGCACCCGGATGCTGATCGAGGTGTTGTTGCTGCACCGCCAGATGCCGCCCGCCGCGGTCATCACTGGGATGGCCACCGTCCTCAAGGTCGGCTCGGTCAGGTACAGACCTTGTCGCGATCGAGGCCCGCAAGGCGATCGAGAACAGCGGCATGGAAGATGCCAGCCCCGCCGACAGCCGCCTCGATGACGCCGCCCTGGGCGACGAGGACACTGCCGTCGAGGGCGCGCACAGTGGCTCGGGGGCGAAGGTGATCTCGCTGCACACCCGACGCCTGCCGCCCGATCCCCGCACCACGCTGCCGGACATGAGCAACACGACCGGCTGCTGACGCCGGTTGCCGACACCACAAGGACGAGAAGGGGCACCACCGCATGAGCCCCACCGCCACCGCCGCACAGGTCCCGTCCACCCGGATGCCGCTGCCCGAAAGCGACCCGGAGAACGCGTTGATCGACGAGGCATGCCGGGACCTGCGGCTGCCCGCTTTTCGGGAGCGGTTTGTGGAGCTGTCGGCCACCGCGAGGCGCGAACAGTGCTCCTATAAGCAGTTCCTGCTCGAATTGCTGCAGGTCGAGCGGGCCGACCGGGATGTCCGCCGTCAACAGAGACTGGTCCGCTCGGCCAGGTTCCCACGACCCAAGCGGCTCGAAGACTTCGACTTCGACCGCAACCCCAACGTACTGCCGGAGACGGTCGGTGCCCTCAAGTCCACGTCCTGGGTGCGCGAGGGGCGCCCCTTGGTGCTGATCGGTGACTCCGGCACCGGCAAATCGCACCTGTTGATCGGAGTGGGCACGGCGATCGCCGAGGCGGGCATGAGCGTTCGCTACACCACCACCTCCGCGCTGGTGAACGAGCTCGCCGAGGCGGACGCCGCCCGGCGGCTGTCCTCCGTGATCGCCCGCTACAGCAAGGTCGACCTTCTTTGCCTGGACGAGTTCGGCTATCTGAACCTGGACAAGAAGGGCGCCCGACTACTGTTCCAGATCTTCACCGAACGCGAGGAGTGCAAGGCGACCGTGGTGGCCACCAACTCCCCGTTCGCCGAGTGGGACAAGATCTTCGCCGACCCGAGGCTCTGCGCGGCCATCGCCGACCGGATCACCTTCCGCTGCACGCTGATCCAGACCGGCACTGAGTCCTACCGGTTCCAGGCCACCGAACACGAACGTCAAGCCAGGCTGGCTCAGTGACCGACGGACGCGGGGCCTGGCGCGCTGGAACGATCACGGTCCCGTGATGCGCGGGCTGGCGAACACCGAGTTGTCGATGATGACGTCCATGGTCTTCAGCGGCTCGACCTCCTTGAGATAGATGCGCTCTGCGACCAGATACCGGTTCCGGTGGATCGACTCGGCCTCGGATCCGGCCCAGTCCTGGTCACGATCAGCACCGCGCTGGACGGACAGTTCCCTGTCCACATCCAGCCAGATACGGAAATCCCAGTACTTGTTGATCTCCGGGCGGAACGCGAAGACACCGTCCACGATCAGCACAACATCCGGCGCAACGGGCGTTGTGACCGCTGAGTGATCCCGCTGAGTAAGTGGGTCGATGCTGCACAGCGCGCACGACACCTCCCCTTGCGAGCGGCACGGATCGAGCAGGAGACGTTTGACAGCGTCGTAGTCGTACGCGTTGCGGTAGTACCCCTCACCCGACTCCCGGTCATAGAGATGCCGGTCTTTCCAGGGCTTCTTGAAGTCGTCCAGAGTCGCCCGGAGAACAGGACGCCCTGCACTGCTGATCCATCCGGCCAGCTCATGCCCGAAGCTCGTCTTGCCCGAGGCAGTAAGGCCATCGATCCCCACCAGCAGGCGCCCGCCACCTACAGACAGTATGCGCTTCGCGACCCGCTCCACCAGCACACTGCGTTCGGAAGAAGCCGGCACAGGGCACGGCTGCTGCCAGGTCGAAATCGACTGATGCACTTCTGCCCGCTGAAATCCCATCAGCCCAACCTATCCCCGCCCCTCACGGCGACAGCGAACGGGCTGCCGAACGACGAAGACACGGACAGAATCCGCAGCAACCGAGCGCGCATACAAAGGATCCGGGTCCTTCCGAACCGCGCCTGTCAGGGACACGGACCAAGAGGACCCGGAACCAACAAGCTATCGGTTCACACCCAACATCGATGCGCGGACACTCCCACCCCAGCCGCCACAGCTACACGTCACCCGATCGGGGCGGCTCCCACTCTCACCGCCGATCACGGAGCTGCGTCGCGGTCCATCCCCTCCACTGATGGAGCAACGTGGCTCCGGAAACCGCCGCCCAGTGGCTCTCATCAAACCCGCCAAAAACAGAGGACCACTCCCTGCACCAGGAACTGGCCGGGGCCAGGCTCGCCATCCAGATGGCGCCTCCCGCAGCAGCCTCTGCACCTCCTCCGCCGGCTGCGGGAAACCCGCGAGCACCGGCTCCACCACACCCCGCCAGACGCCGGAGCCCACGACAGGAAGCACCGCAGACGGCCTGCCGATCGACACTCCTGCTGAATCTCTCCGGCGGGGTCCACAGCCTGACCACTGCCAGCCAAAAAGAGTGCAGCAGGCGGCCGTTGCCCGCGTCTCTGGCCGGTGACGGCCCGAGCACGGGTGGGACCGGTGCAAAGGGCCGTCAGATGTTCGTGGAGATCGCGGTACAACCATCGGTGCCGCCGAAGAGTCTCTTCTTCGCTGCGCATTGCGTGATCAAGCGGGTGGCCCGCTGGGCACGGGGGTGCGGGCCATCGTTCTGGTTCGCGGACGCCGCCGGCGTCCGTGGTTGTGCAGGGGGTTTCGTGCGTCACTCGGTCCG
>NZ_JBFAET010000185.1:0-18053 GCF_040642095.1 Streptomyces sp. NPDC020362 | reverse complement strand
GGCGCCCACCGCGGCCAGTCGTCCGGCCAGGTCCCGGCCGTAGACCGGGTCGGCTGCCTCGTCGAGGGCGGCCAGGCACAGCACGGTGGTGCCCTGCTCGACCAGCTGCCGCACGGTGCGCACCAGGCGGAACGGATCACCGCCCTCGTAGAAGTCGGAGATGAGGGCGACGATCGTCCGCCGCGGGTTCTCCACGAGCGAGGCTGCGTAGTCGACGGCGCGGGCGATGTCGGTGCCGCCGCCCAGCTGGACCCGCATCAGCAGTTCCACCGGGTCCGTGACATCGGAGGTCAGGTCCACCACGGCGGTGTCGAAGGCGACCAGATGGGTCTTCAGGCCCGGCAGGCTCCACAGGCAGGCGGCCGTGACCGCCGAGTGGATCACCGAGCCGGCCATGGAGCCCGACTGGTCCACCAGCAGCACCAGTTGCCACTGCTCCAGGTGGCGGCGGGTGCGGGAGTGGAAGTGCGGCCGCTGGATGAGAATGCGGCGCTTGTCGGGCTGGTAGTGGGCGAGGTTGGCGCGAACGGTGGTGCGGAAGTCGAAGTCGCGGGCGAGCGGCAGCCGGCTGGGGTGGCGGGAGCGGGAGCCGGTGAACGCCCGGCGCACCTGCGGCCGGAGCCGGTCCATCAGCCGGCGTACGACCGTTTCGACGATCCGCCGGGCGGCCGCCAGCACGTGGGGGTTCATCAGGTGCTTGGTGCGCAGGACGGCCCGCAGCAGGGTCTGGCTGGGCTCGATGCGGGCGAGGACGTCCGGGTCGGTGACGATCTCGTGGATCTGGTACTGCTCCACCGCATCGCGTTCCAGGCGCTCCACGGTCTCCTTCGGGAACAACCGGTGGATGTCGTCGAGCCAGTCCACGGGGGTCAGCCGGGACGGCCCGCTGCCGCCCTCACGGGAGTCGGAAGGACCGCGGCGCACTCCGCGTCGGCGCAGGTCCTGGTCACGGCCGTAGAGCCACTCCAGCGCGGCGTCCCGGGCCGCGGGCTCGCCGTGCAGCGGCCCGGTGCAGCGTTCGGCGGCGGCGCCGAGCACCAGCCGCCAGCACTCCAGACCGGGGTCGGGCTCCACCGGGGTGGCGGGCGGCGCCGGAGTCGGGTCGGGCGGCTGGGGGTTCATCGGCCCGCCTCCGGGCAAGGGGTGGGCACTGTCCGGTTCACGGGTGCCGCCCCCAGGCCGTGGCGGTCGAGCAGTCGGGTCACGTTCTCCTCCAGGGCTCTGGCGCGGGCCAGCAGCAGGGGGTCGGCGGGGGTGCGCAGCAGGGAGCGGGCCGAGCCGCGCACTTGTCGGCGCTGCAGCAGATGCTCGGCGATCCGCTCGCGTTCACGGGGCGGAAAGAAGGCGAAGGCCTGGCGGAGCGCGGGCAGTCCGGCGAGGAAGTCGGTCTCGGGCAGCGCCGACACGACGCCGTCGACGATGTCGATCAGGGAGTGTCCCTCGGTCGCGGTGCCGTGCGTGACCTCCTCGCGGGCCAGTGCGAACAGGCCGGTCAGCCAGTCGCCGAGGGTGTCCACCGCGGCCGCGGCGAGCGCCTGCACCACCGGGGCGGGATCGTCCGGGACGCCCAGCGCCCAGCGCAGGCCGAAGGCGGCGCCGCGCAGACCGGCCGGGGCGCTCAGGTCGCGGCTGATACGGGCGGCGGCCTCGGCGGCGGACTCGGGGGTGAGTGACAGCAGGCCGGGCGCGTGCCGCAGTGCATCCCGCGCGGCCGTGAGCGCGCGCAGCGCGGGCAGGTCCACGCCGGGGCCGCCGTGCAGCCCTTGGGCCAGCCAGAACACCCGGTCGGCGGCGCTGCCCACCACCGTGCCCAGCAGCCGGTCCCGGGCCACGCCGAACACCCGGTCGTGCCGCCACAGGCCCAGTGCCGACGCCAGCATCTCGCCGAGCGGGCCGAGGTCACCGACCTGCCCCACCTGGGCCGCGAGCGCCGCCAGCAGGTCGGCGCAGAGCGGACCTATGCCACACAGCACGGCGTCGAACAGCAGCCCGGCCGGCGCCCCGGCGTCGGGGCCCGCCGCGCACATGCGCTCGCCGAGCAGCGCCGCGGCCGCCTCGTCCAGGTGTGCCCCGTAGACACCGGCCTCGATCAGAGCGGCCTCCCGGCCGGCTGCTGCCGGGCGGGGTTCCCACACCTCGGTGAACACCGGGTCGGCCCCGTCCGTGGGGCCCGAGATGCGGGTGAAGCCAGGGACTCCCAGGACGCGCAGCCGGTGCAGGGTACGGCTGCGGGACAGGTCCCTTTCCTGTGTCAGATCGAGTCTGACCGGCGCGTCGGCGTCGGCCAGCCCGAGGTGGGCAAGGTGCGCGGCCACGTCGTGCACCAGCGGGGGCAGCGGCGTGTCCGGATGCAGCCGGCCCACGGCCTCGCCGGTGCAGGCGGCGACCATCTCCACCACCACCGGATGGGTGCCGGCGCCCAGGGTCTCCCGCGTCGTCCACGGCAGCGGCCGGTCCAGGTCGTCGGTGATCAGCGCGCCGGCCAGGCCGTCTAGGACGTCCACCCTCGTCTCGTAGGGGTGGCCGCGCAGCCGGGCCAGGCCCTGGGACAGCGAGCGGGCGGCGATCAGGTCGGCCGTGGACAACGGGATCCGGCGGGTGCGCAGCCGCTCGGTGACCGCGCGCAGCAGGCTCTGCCCGGCGGCCGTCGGGCCCGTCTCCCACAGCCGCTGGTAGTAGCCGGGCGAGGGCATGCCGGACTGGTATCCGGCGAAGGCGTCCAACTGCCGGAAGGAGTACGGCACCAGGAAGCTGCCGCCGAGGGCGCCGCCCGGCGGCTCGGGCACCGTGGGCCAGTCGGCCGGGGCCGCAACGTCGACGTGCCGTGCGGACAGGGCCCGCAGGGCCGGCTGGTGGAAGCCGCCGGTGACCACCAGCACCGGGCGGTCGCCGGCGCGGGCCAGCGCAGCGCGCACCCAGGTGGCCATGTACTCCTCGCGCGCCTGGTCACCTGCATCCGCGGTGGCGTCGCCGCGCACCAGGTCGAAGTAGGCGTCGAGCCGGGCGTGCAGCTCCTCCATGTCGCTGCCCGGGTCCGTGATCTCGAACAGCCCGTCCCACAAGGCGTCCACGGAGTCGACGGCGAAGTGCTCGCACAACCTGCGTGTGGCCTCGGCGTACCGTGCCTCCGCGTCCGCGTAGCGGTCGGCGTAGCGGTCGGTGTGGCGGTCGGTGTGGCGGTCGGTGTGGCGGTCGGTGTGGCCGGCGAGGGCCGGGTGCCAGGCGGGCAGGTCGACGAACCGCACCTCGGCACCGGCCGCGCGGCCCTCCCGCAGTGCGATCCACTCCGGGGAGTAGTCGCACATAGGGGTCCAGGACGTGGCGACGCGCTCGTCGTCGCGGTAGTGGCTGAACACGGCAACGGGCAGCGTGTGCCCGAGGAGCAGTTCGTCCAGCCGGTCGTTCATGTCCGCCGGGCCCTCCACCAGTACGAACGCCGGCCGCAGTGTCCGGATCGTGTGGGCGACCAGACGGGCGCACGCGGGCGAGTGGTGGCGTACGCCGAGGAACACGGCGGGCGGAACCGGTGTCGGCATCAGTCCGCCAGCAGGTGACGGGCCTCGTGCAGGGCCTGCCACTGCGGGCCGGGCCGGCGCGGTGCCTCCTGTTCCAGGAAACGGCGCAGGCGGGCGAGGTCCTCGGGGCTGTCCTTTGCGGCCGTGCCCGCCAGACAGGCCACCACGTCGTCGGCGCCGCCCGGCTCGCCGCGCAGGAACCAGGCCCGCACTCCCACCGCGTGCGCCACGGACACGGCTTCCGCGGTGCTCATCACCGTCGACATCCGCTCGCCCTGTGCCGCGGTGCCCCGCAGTTCGCGGAAGGTGCCGACCAGCACCTTCAGCACGTCCCGGCGCGGCGGCGGCTCCACCCCGGACTGGCGCAGCAGCGCTGCGGCCTCAGCCTCCACCAGGGCCAGTTCGGTGTCGAAGTCGGCGATGGGCAGCACGGTCTCGAAGTTGAAGCGTCGTTTGAGGGCGGCGCTCATCTCGTTGACGCCCCGGTCGCGGGTGTTGGCGGTGGCAATGACGTTGAACCCTTGCCGGGCGAAGACCAGGCCCTTGGGCCCGTCCAGTTCGGGGATGGTGATGACCCGGTCGGAGAGCAGGGAGAGCAGGCAGTCCTGCACCTCCAGCGGGCAGCGGGTGATCTCCTCGAACCGTACGATCCGCCCCTCGGTCATGCCGCGCAGCATCGGCGCGGGCACCAGCGAGCGCGCCGAGGGTCCTTCGGAGACCAGCAACGCGTAGTTCCAGGAGTACTTGATCTGGTCCTCGGTGGTGGCCGCGCCGCCCTGCACGGTGAGCGCGCTGCTGCCGCTGACGGCCGCCGCGATCAGCTCCGACAGCAGCGACTTGGCGGTGCCGGGCTCGCCCACGAGCATCAGGCCGCGGCTGGTGGCCAGTGTCACCAGGGCGCGCTCCACCAGGGAGACGTTGCCGACGAACTTGCGGCTGATGCCGGCCTGTTCGTCGCCGACGATGAAACGGCGGGCCGCCCGCAGGCTCAGCTGCCAGCCCGGGGGGCGGGGATCGTCGTCCGCGGCGCGGAGGGCGTCCAGTTCGTCCGCGTGGCGGACCTCGGCGGGCGGGCGCTGGAGCAGCTCCTGGCCGGCCTCTTCGACGGTGGCGGTCACCGCGACGGTGGCGGTCACTTGGCGGTCACCTCGGTGAGGTCGGCGAGGATCTCGGAAGCGGTGACCGCATCGAGGTCGCCCAAGCTCAGCGGGTGCCGACGGCTGGGCCAATAGTCGCCCGGGGCGGAGTCGAGCCAGACGTTCTCGAAGGTCTGGTCGGGGAACACGTCCAGCGCGCCGACGGCGATGCCCTCGTCGAGTCCGATGACCAGGTAGCGGTCGTCGTCGATACGACGGTGGAACCAGCGCTCCACGCCCGCGTCCTGCGGTTCGCCGCGCTCCCAGCCCCGCTTGGTGAGGCCGAGCAGCTTACCGACCGGCACCCTCGCGCCCTCGAACCGGGTCAGACGGTGACCGGCGGCCTCCTCCTCGGTCAGTGCGTGCACGGCCCTGCCCAGCTGTGCGAACGGCTGGAGGATCTCGTAGTCGGCGAACAGCTCCGCCCAGGCGTGGAGGTCGTCCGCCAGGTGCAGCGGGTGCGCCACGCGGACCATGGTCTCCTCGGACAGCGTCAGCTCGTCGTCGTGGACGTCGGCGAGGGTGCGGTCCTCCGCCACCCTGAAGGCCGTCGCCACGCCGCCGGTGACACCGATCCAGACCAGGCGGCGGACCAGGTGCCACACCAACGGGTGAGCGAGGAACAGCTCCCTGAACTCCGCGGTCGTCCAGGTGCGCTGCGTCACCATCGCCGCCTCCAGGCGCCGCACCTGGTCGGCGGCGACAGTGCGGACGTCCTTCTTCAGCGCGGCGAACCGCTTGCGCTCGGCGGGGGCCAGCTCCGGGTCGTCCTTGGCGCCGGGCGCGGGCAGCGCCTTGCGCTGCTTGCCGTCGGCGTCGCGGACGTAGGGGCGCAGCTGCTCGTCGAAGCCCACGGTGAACTGCCGGGAGCCGTAGTCGATGACGGTACTGCCGTCCGCGTCGAGGCCGAAGTCGGGCACGAGCCGGTCCCCCAGCTGCTCGCCGGTCAGGCCCAGGCCCTCGGCAACCTCGACGATCTTCTCCTGGGCGCGCAGCTTGAGCGCCTTGAAGGGCACCCGTTGGGCAATGCCGTGCAGATGCATCAGCGCCACGTCGGTGCCGATCGTCGCGAGCACGGACAGACCTTCCACGGCGCGGTGGTGACCGCCTTCGCCGGGCCAGGCCCGCACGACGGGCGTGAGCCGGCGCACGGTGTCGTCGTCGCCGAGCGCGCCGAGCGCGTGCAGCGCCCAGCTGTCCTTGGCCGGCATGCCGGCCAGCCGCCACTGCTCGAACAGGCCCCAGGCGAAGCCCGCGAGGGAGTCGGCGGTGCAGTGCGCGGTCAGCACCTGAAGGCCCGGGTAGACCTCACCGGGCTTGGACAGCGCCAGCAGCATCAAGGCGTTGCTGACCGCATCGGCGGGCAGGGCGCCGCCCTCGGTGAGCAGGATCTGCGGCAGCAGCGCCGGGTCCGCCCAGGCCCCGACCACCGGCAGGCGCGCGGGCAGGGCGCTGACCAGCGGGTCGACGGCCAGCATCTCCTCGACGATGCCCCCGGCCTCCGTGCCGCACCCGGCAGCGGCCGCCGAGACCGCCGCGCCGCCGTGGGCGTCCGCCAGCAGCCGCAGCGCCCTCTCGGCACCGCGCCTGACCGTGCCGGCCGGCCCCACGGCGTGCGGGACGAGGAAGGGCACCGCGTCCAGACCGTGCCGGGCCAGCCAGCCACGGGCGGTGGCGTCGGCGGACTTCAGCCTCGCCAGCCAGTCGCACACCAGCGATGCGGCCTCGACGTCCCGGTACGGCAGCAGCAGCTCGCCCAGGGTGCTCGGGTGCCGGGCCGCGGCACGCCGCATCAGCGGCAGGGCGGCCAGACCGTGCCTGGCGGCGACCGGCTTCAGCACCGCCTCGCCGTCCCAGTAGTCCTCGGGGGCGCAGTCGGCGAGCAGCGGTCGTACGACGTCCTCGGGGCCGCCGACGAACAGGAGCACGTCCCTGAAGCTCCCGAGCTGCCCGGTCCGCTTCAGGTGCTCGATCTCGCCGGACCAGTCGTAGTCGACGCGCCACCTGCTGTACCAGGAGTCGGCCTTGGACCAGGCGTCCTGCTCGCCCGGCTGCCACGCCACCTGCGGCTCGGGGGCCGCGGGCACCTCGGCGGCCACACGCGTCTTTCCGGCCTTGCGCTTGCCTGCCCACGGCGGGCTGACCAGCAGCGCGGGCAGCGCCTCGGCGGGAGCCTCGGCCACCCGGTCGGTGCGGGTAATGTGCGGCGCCACGAGGTCGGCGACCTCGGCGGGAAGACCGGGCAGCACGAACGCGGCCAGTCCTGCGTGCGCGAGGACATGCGCGACGAGCAGTTGGCTTGCCATCGACGCGTTCTGTCCGGAGGCGGCCGCCGCCGCGCCCAGCAGGCGCAGGGCGCGCACCGGGTACCGGCGCATCGCCTCCAGCAGGTGCGGGCGGACCTGTTTGTCGCCGATGCGGTCCAGCAGAAGGCGGAACGCGTCGTCCGTCGGCAGTTCGACCAGGGCGTTCGCGTAGGTCCTGGTCGTCTCGGAGTTGTAGGCCTGGTCGAGGGCCTCGTCGAGGAGCGGGGCGAAGGCCTGGCCTGTGCCCTCGGCCAGGGTGGCGACGAGCGCCATCGTCCAGCCGCTCCAGCCGAGGCCCGCCCGGCGGCCGAAGTGCTCCAGCTGCTCAGGGGAGTTCAGCGAACACAGCAGCATCGCCCGCAGCATCCCGTCGGCCTGCATGACGTCGACGCAGCACTCGTCGGCCCACTCCTGCTCGGCGGGCAGCAGGTAGGACACGACGATCCGGCGGCGTACGCCGGTCCGGCAGCCGGCCAGTGCGGCGACCGTCTCCCGGTAGGTGTCCTCGTCGGCCACGGACAGCAGGGCGCGCACGCGGTCGGCGAACTTCGACCGCGCCCAATGGGCATCCGTGGCCGCGCCGGCGCGGAAGCCCAGCCAGGGGTCTTCGCGGCGGGTACCGGACTGGAGGTAGTGCGGCTCGACGTCGAAGTAGTCCACCACCGCCTGAGCGGCGAACGCCAGGCCGTGCGCGCGGACCCAGGCGTCGGCAAAGATGCCGTCCGGGTACTGCCAGTGGAACGTCAGCGATGCCAGCACCGCAGCGCCCAGTGGATTGTGGCGGCCGCTCATGTACGCCCGGGTGGCCTCGACGATCCGCGGGTCGCTCTTCGGGGCGGTGAGCATCGCCTCTACCCAGCCCGCCTCCTCGTGCAGCCTGAACGCCGTGCGCTGCTCGGCCTCCGGGTGCAGGTCGGCGACGCTCCGCTCGATCCCGTTCCGCCGCGGATACACCAGCCGCCGCCAGGCGGCCGGCATCCGGAACGTCTCCTCGTCGGGCAGCACGACCGGCTCGCCTTCCGCCGCCGGCTGTCCGGCGGCTGAGGTGGCCGTCCCCTCGGCGTCCCCTTTCACCGAGCCCTCCCCGGCCAACTCCCAGCGCAACACAGCCCCACCTCCGCCGACCCCAGGCGGGATCGATCGCTTGATCAGATGGCCGTCACGCTATCCCGACCCACTGACAACGCCCCTGGCGCCCGAGGTGCACTCGACCGGAGACTTGCCGCCCACCCGTGTCTCACCCCGGCAACCCGGAAATCCGGGCTCCTCGATCCACGGCGAACGGCCCTCCAGGCAAGGAGACAACCAGCTCAAACGAGCCTTCTTCCTCACCGCCTACGTCGGACTGACCGCCCCGGCCTCCCGGACCTGTTACGGCAGAAGACCACCCAGAGCCTGACTCTCCGACCATGTTCAGAGTCAGGTGAGGCGGCTTGCTGAGGCTGGCCGCCTCTGGACGGCGGGACCCGTTCATGATCGGGTGGGGGCATGAGTTCCTTGATACGTCACCTCACCATCGACTCCGCCGATCCCTATGTTCTTGCTGGCTTTTGGGCCAAGGCCCTGGACGGCTCTCTAGCCGATGACGACTTTCCGGGGGATCCCGAGGCCCTGGTCACCGCAGCGGCTGCCACCTTGCTGTTCGTCAGGGTCGATGACCGCAAGACAGTGAAGAACCGCGTGCATCTGGACCTTCAACCCCAGGACCGCACCCGGGACGAGGAGGTCGAGCGTCTCCTCTCGCTCGGTGCCACGCTGCAGGGTGACCACCGTCGGCCCGACGGATCCGGATGGGTAACGCTGTATGACCCCGAGGGCAACGAGTTCTGTGTGGAACGCAGCGCGGCGGAGCGGGCGAACGGCTGACCCGTCGCTCGGTCGTGTCGATCGGCTCCGGAGCCGGATGAGCAGGGCGGCCGCGAAACTCTCCACTCCATGGCCCGGCATCGAGATCGGGCAAGCCGGCACTCGGAGTCCGCCGATCGCCCGTGGCATTCCACCGGCAGGGCCCGCGCAACTACCTCGTCAGTCTCGCCAGCCATGGATGCCCGGGATGCGCGCGACTCAGCCACCCGCCAAGAACGTCGCGCCACGCCTGGCTCAGCAGTGGCAGGACCCCGTCGAAGTCGGCGTGATCCTTGGGCCGTGCCGCCTTCGCCTTGAACAACAGCACCAGCTCCGGCACCAGATAGGGGATGCCGTCCGCGGTCCGTTCGATGATCGCGTCGTACGGCAGCCGAAGGCTCTCGTCCCTCCGACAGATCCACGTCCCGCCCTCGTGCGGCTCGCGGAAGACGTCGAAGAGGAACTGACCGCTCGCCGGATCCCGCAGCCACGTCTGGTGCGTGGCCGCCAACACCTCAGGTCCTGCTCCTGCTCCTGCTCCTGCTCCTGCTCCTGCTCCTGCTCCTGCTCCTGCTCCTGCTCCTGCTCCTGCTCCTGCTCCTGCCCAGATCCGCCCCGAGCCCACTGCGTCAAACACGTACTCGGGGAAGCAGTCCCGAACCTCCGTGAACCCCGCCGCGGGCACTGCGACCTCCAGATCGCCATGGGACCGCGACGGCTCTCCCAGGAACAAATCCAGCGCCCACCCTGCTACGACACACCAGGGTGCGCTGACCCCATCCAACCGCTCCGCGACCTGTTCCGGGCGCCAGGCGTCCGCCCACCGGGCGTCCAGCTCGTCCGCGTCCAGGAGGGCGCCACCGGGCGGCAGAGAATCGGTCATCAGAACAACCTACTGCCGCGGGCCAGCCAGGGTGTGGCTATTGGTCCGGGTCCGGGTCCGGGTCCGGGTCACGATACTCACCTTCAACTCCGTTGCATGTCCAGCATGCGCCTGCCAGGCCCTTGACCGTGCCGAACTTCCCGAGGCCAACATGCGCCGTGTTCGGTCGTGATCCAGCCCGGAGCCGGACACCACCATGGCTCGACGACGCCGGCCGATCGGTGGATGCCATCGCGGCGTTCCTGGGTTGACGACCCGTCCGGCCACATCGCACACCTCAGCCGACGGTGGTCGCAGACCGAGCTGCCCTCCGGGGTCTGCGGACCACGCCTGCCCTTCACGAATCATCCGTGAACCGGGGCGGGCTGAAGTCGCCTCGGTGGGCCCGAGATCGAACTCCGAGCTGCAGCCGCTCAGAAGGGCGTGGAATCACCTGACTCCGTCTCGGGCAGCGGCACGTCCCGCTCCGAGGGGCTGGCAGAGGTCGCTGTCTCGGCCACGAGGGGCACGGTCAGATCCGAGTCCGGTGCTCGCAGCGACCGCACGCTGGGAGACAAGAGTGTCGCAAGGGTGGCGGTGACGATCAGGCCCGCGCACACCAGCAGCATCCGGTCGGTGCCGAAAGCGATGGCAGCGGGTCCCGCCGCGGCGAGGCTCAGCGGGGCGAGGGCGAGAGAGCCGAACCAGTCGTAGGAGCTGACCCGGGACAAGGCCTCCTCGGGGACTTCACGCTGCATGGTGGTGGACCACAGCACGCCGAAGAAGTCCAGGCTGACTCCGGCGGCGAAGGCGCCCGCGGCAACGGCCCGAAGAGGCGCGCCGACCCCGAGCAGGGCCAGGGGCGCGGCGGTGGGCAGGGTGAACAGGACCGCGGCCAGGATCGGCCGGCTGACGCGTGTCCGCGCCGCGATCCCCGCGCCCGCTACGGAGCCCAGGGCCTGCGCGGCGACCACCAGCGACCAGGCACGGGCCCCGCCGAAGTGTGCACGCGCCGCCAGCGGTCCCAGCACACCGGCGTTGGCGTTCATGGCGGCCACTACGAGGGCGTACTGCATGACCACCACCCACAGCCACTGGTGTGAGGTGAACTCCTGCCAGCCCTCGCGCAGGTCGGCCCAGCCGGAGCTGGACTTCCGCGGGCGACGGCCCAGTCGCAGTGAAGAGGTGAGTAGGGCACTGACGACGAAGGACAGACCGTTGAGGGCCAGTGCCCAGCCGGCGCCGACCCATGCCACGGTTACGCCCGACAGGGCCAGACCCAGCAGGAGGGACGTGTTGGTCCCGACCCGTAGGACGCCATTGGCACGCTGGAGAGCGGCGGGGGGCACCAGCTGCGGGATCACCCCGTCCATCGCGGGAGAGAAGAGGGCGGAGGCGATGCCTGCCATGGCAGCGAGCGCGCACAGCGCGACGACAGGAGCGTGCCCGCTGAGCACCATGACGGCAAGTCCGCCATAGGACAGGGCACCGAGGATGTCCGAGACAGCCATCAGCCCGGAGCGAGGGACCCGGTCGGCGATCACTCCACCCACCAGGACCAGTGCGAGCTGCGGAACCGCCTGGCAGGCAACGACGAGTGAGAGCTTTCCCGGAGTGGCGCCGGGCAGGGAGAGCACCGCAAAGGCCAGAGCGACTCGGGCAAACCCGTTGCCGAGGACGGAAACAATCCGGGCAAGTGCGAGGCGAACGAAAGCGGCGTTGCGCAGCAGGGGAAGAGGAGGCTCAGCGACGGACACGGACGGGAACCCTACGCCGCCGCCCTGCTCACCGCGCGCTGATCCGGCCACGCGGACAGGAACGAGCACCCATCCCCCCTGACTGCGGTGAAGGTCGCCCACGGGTCCCTGAACCGGTACCTCATCAGAGCATCCGGCGCATGTCCGTGCTTGCCATCGTGAAGCGCTCGATCGCCGCATCGCACGAGCTGAGCCGGCCTGCGTTTCGACACCGGTCGATGCCGGGCTGCGCAGCGGTGTCAACGGCCAGTGCCTGAGCATCCGGAACAACGGTGACCCGAGCGAACACGCCGGGATCAACGTCCGCAACTGCGGCGGGTTTCCTAGCAGTTCTGGAAGCTTGCGAACCCGCCGTCCGTCTGACCGATCCGAATCTCACGGCGAGACGCCAAGGGTCCTCGGCTCGGACAGCCGAGGACCCTTCCGAGCCTCGCTGCCTTGGATCGTTCCCGGCTTCGCGATCGGCAGCAGCTACGAACGTGCGGGTTGGTGGGCGGTGAGAAGAGTGGTGTCGGCTGGGCGGAAGCCCGGCGGGCATAGATGCGGGCGCGCAGTGCCGGTGCGAGCGTGCGAGCGTGCGAGGTGGTCAGGCCGTCGACGGTGCGGGCATGTACGTGCGCGTCACGGGCCAGAAGTCGAGTCGGTCGGCAGACGAGTCGGTCAGGAGTCGAATCGGTCAGAAGTCGAGTTCGATGTAGTCGATGTCGGTGAAGGCCACCTGCAGGCCGGAGGCTCGGCGTCCGCGGTCTTTGAAGTAGATCTCCTGGAGGCCTTCCGCGGCGATGTCCTGGAGCTGCTGGTCGGTGGCGCCGGCTGTCTGTGCTTCGAAGAGTCGGGCGGCGTAGGCGGGCGGCAGATGCTGGGTGACGAGGCGGATGCGGGCGTCGTCAGTGGTGCCGGGTGCGGCGGTGAAGCCGAACCGGGCGCGGGTTTCGATGACGATGCCGCCGGTGGTGGCGGCTTGTCTCCTGGCTCGTTCACGTACCCGGGGCTGCCAGCGACGACGGACTTCTTCTGTCAGGCGGGCGGCGAGGTCCGGGCGCGGCTTTCTGATCTGGCCGGTGAGGTAGCGCTCGACGGTGCGCTGGGAGATGCCCAGCGCTTCGGCGGTGGCCCGAGTGCCCTTGGCGGTCTTGACGAGGAACCTCATCTGCGCCTGGGGACTCTTGGGCAGGGGCCGGGTGAAGGTGTTGGCGGTGGCCTTGTCGAGGCTGTCGCTGAAGATGCCCACCATCGGCTCCTACTCCCCGCCTGCGGCGGCGTCGATGCCCTTGATGTGCCGGGCGGGGTTGTGTCCCTCGTCGAGCATCTGTGCCGCCCACATCAGGGACTGGGTGCCTTCGTGCTTGACCATGCCGGGGCTGACGCCGAGACGGAAACCTCCGGGCAGCGGCTTGCCTTCCGGAGTGCGCGGCAGAAAGTCCAGGGGGGTGGGGCCGTCGGACAGGTAGACGACACAGTCGGACAGGACCGCGATCGGGAACAGCCCGGCGGCGGCGAGCTTCAGCATTTTGCGGTGCATGTTGACGCGGGCGGCGGCGATGACGGCGGCTCGGATGTCGGGCCGCCAGGTGGGACGTTCCAGGGCGGGCCAGCGCTCACCGGGCCGGTAACCGGCGCCCTGGGGACGTTCGCGGAGCTTGCCGATGCCGCCCTTTACGGTCGCCTTGATCGCCGAGAGTACGACGGCCTGGGCGTCATCCGCGTGTTTGTGCTGCTCCATTGCCGCAAGGAAGTCGCTCTCGCTCATCCCGCTGGTGACACCAAGGCGTTCCATGGTGACCAGGTAGGCGTCCCTCAGCCGCGTGTACCAGGCGTCGAGGTAGGAGCCGCGGTCGGGACGGAGCCAGGCTTCGAGCGGGGTGATGTCGTGGCCGAGTTCGGCGGCGTAGGCGACGGTGGGGGTGGCGTACCAGGCCGGTCCTTCGGGCCGGATGCCGTGCGGGGTGAACGGACTGGGCAGGCGCTCATCGAAGTGGATGTGGGAGAGGTCGACCAGCCAGCTGCCGGGCACCGTCTTGTCGAAGGTCGGCTTGTTGGTGTGAACGGGGGCGCCGAGGCCGACGGTCAGCCGGTTCGCGGCTGCGGCGAAGGCCATGTTGACGTCGATGCCCACCGCATACGGCTTCGCGCACTCGGCGTCCGTGAGCTGTTCCGGATCGCGGATCCAGTCCAGGGCTTCCTCGTCCAGCACGTCCGCGGGAGTGCGCTGGTGTCCACGCGGGTGGCGGGCGGCGACGATCGGGTGCTCGTCGGGGGCCTCCGGCGGCGCCGGGTCCACCGGGTGGGTGAGCGCGCCAGGGTTGGGGCCTGAGCTCCAGGTGCCGGTGGCAGGGTCCTTGACCGGGCGGGTGGGCGGGCGCAGCGCGGTCATCAGCTCAAGACCGCTCACAGCTGCCGAGCCGCGCGGGACGATGACTCTCGTTGCATAGTCGCCCAGTACCTGGGCCAGCTCCGGGGCGGACAGCTGGTCGGCGCTCCCCCATGTGCGGGTGTCCAGGGCGTCCCAGGGCAGGACGGCCAGCTGCACGCACTGACGGTGCCCGTGCTGGGCGGGCCGGTAGATACGGGGCCAGGGGCCGAAGCCGCGGCGCGTCAGCTTCCATTTCGCGCGGGCCAGCTGGCGCACCACCGGGTGGTCGTCGGGCAGGCGCAGCGCCCTGCGGTCTTCCAGGGCGGGGGGCAGTCCCAAGCGAGCGGCGGCCCGAGCCGTGAGGATGATCAGCGGGTCGGAATCCTTGCCGTGGCGGTGAAGCCTCTCGGCACCGAGCCCGGACTCCTTCAGCGCCCAGGTGACCAACTGCGCGATCGTTGTCGCGGGGCACTCCAGCAGCACCCCTCCCCGGCAGTACGCGGTGCCGTCGCCGTCCAGTACTGCCAGCGGCCCGTTGGGGAACCGCGCGTCGGAATCAGGCGTGGCCGGCTTCGGCCGAGGCGGGCGCTGTGCAGCAGGCTCCGGAGTGCGTGGTGCGTCCTGGGCCGGTGGCTTCGCACAAGGAACTCCTTCAGCGCCTCGCGCTGCCCGGTCCGACGGCGCGGAGGGCGGTTTCGGCGGGGCCGCGGGGATACCGCCAGAGTGCGGGTGGGGCGCGGGCCTGCTGCCAGAGTGCGGGTGGGGCGCGGGATGGCGCCGGGCGAGGCCCTCAAGCAGCCTCCGGTACGCCTCGAGGCGCTCCCCTCTCGGCTCGGCCCGGCCTGCCTCCCACGCTTCAATGCTCGGCACGCGCGTGCCGAGTGCCTGGGCCACCGCCGCCTGTGTCAGCCCGGCCGCCTCACGCAGCCTCACCCGCTCGGCGGGGACGGGCAGCACGGTGCCGTCGTCGACGGCGGCGAGCAGCGAGTCGACAGCTGCGAGCAGTTCCTGATGAGGTTGGTTCGTCATCTGCGCTCCCCCTCTACCTGACGCCCTGACGGATCTCTTCGAGCCGGGTCATCAGCCGCTGGTAGCGCTGCGAGGCGGCCTGTGAGGAGTTGAGCCCCTGGAACCGGGCGACCTGCCGCCAGTCCATGTCGCGGCGCCTGGCCTCGATGATCACCTGGGTCTCCAGGCGGTCCAGCTGATGGCGCATGTCCTCGAACAGGCTGAGTGCCGCACCCACTTCGTCCGGGGCCACGTCCGGCACCTGTCCCCTGCTCTGCTGATGGCCGGCGGCGGCCGCCAGCAGTCGCCCCAGCAGCGCGGCGTCCTCTTCCAGGCGGCGCGCCGGAGCCCATGGGGCGTTGGGGTCCTCAGCGAGGGCGGACAGCCGCAGGCGGGCCTCGTCGCGAGCATCACGTGCCATGCGCCCATCCTACCTCCCGACTCAACGAAACAACATCTTGTTGTTTCACGTTCCCCACGGACAGCGCACAGCGCACAGCGGACGGCGGACGACGGACGGCGGATCAGCTCCCGTGCCGATGACGCTGCACCAAACGACGCGAGGGCTTCAAGCAGTCGGCACGGGAAGGCTCCAATCGGCGGGCGTGCAAGTGAGTGGCGTGTCGCTCCTCGCCCCGATGTCACGTATGCACGGAAGCCGCTCGGTGGGGGCGGCGGCACTGTCCGCCTCGTAGTGCGGGCGTGATCGAGCGGGTGTGGGCTCATGTGGAGAGCGAAGCGGAGACCGAGCGGAGACAGGTGACCCAGCGCGGCCGGCAGGTCCCGGTGGGACGGGTGCGGGATCTGCTCGGCGGAGGGTTGACGGGATCTGCTCGGCGGACGCGTGCGGGATCTGTTCGGCGGGCGGGTGCGGGGGCTTGAGTCGAGCGCTGCGGTGCGGCGGGTGAGCGGCGAAGGCAGCCACTTCGGCACGGAGTTGGGCCGCGGCGCGTCGGTCTCATCCGGATCCGCCATCGCCATCGCCATCGCCATCGCCATCGCCATCGCCATCGCCATCGCCATCGCCAGGGACCGCGTATCCCCGGCGTGCGCATCTGCGCAACTCAGCGGAAGTCAAAAGGTGTCGTCCAAGAGGTCATCTCAGTTGGTGAGTCAGCCGTCGCAGATGAGGGTGCGGGCGGTGGCGGTGAAGGCGAGGAGTGGTCGGCCGTGTCGCACGGTCGGATACCGTGCGCGGTCATGGGTGAACTGATAGTGATCAGGCATGGCCAGACCGAATGGAGTTTGTCGGGCCAGCACGCCGGCCGCACCGACATTCCGCTGACTGACGCGGGTGAGGCTGCGGCCAAGGCGCTCGCTCCGAGGCTGGCCCGACGCCATCTTGTGGCGGTGTTCAGCAGCCCGTTGAGCCGCGCTATGCGGACGGCCGAGCTGGCGGGCCTGGCCGACGTCCGGCCCGATCCCGATCTGATGGAGTGGGACTACGGCGGCTACGAGGGCCTGACCGCGGCGCAGATCCAGGAGATAAAGCCGGGTTGGGACCTGTGGAGGGACGGTGTCATTCCCGGCGGCGACGACCAACCTGGCGAGCAGCTCCAGCAGGTGGCAGCGCGCACGGACGCGGTGCTGGACCGGATTCGGCCGCTGCTGGACGACGGCGATGTCGCCGTCGTCGCGCATGGTCATCTGGCGCGCGTGCTCACGGTGCGCTGGCTCGGTCTCGACGCCTCCGCCAGTCGGCTGCTCGGCCATCCGCATCCAGGCACTCTCAGCTTCCTGGCCACCGAGGACGGCCAGCCGTTCCTGGCCGCCTGGAACGTTTCGTAGCCGCAGAGACGCTGCCTCACGCCTGCTGCGAGAGGCGCCGGAAGCACATGAGCGCCGCGGCGATCCCAGCGAAGGCCAGGAAGTGTTCCGCTTTTGCGTTCACAGCGACGGTGCAGGCGGCGACACCCGGACAGCCACGCGACCGTCCGCTCCACGGTCCCACGGTGGCGGCCCAGCCGCTGAGAGGACTCGATGCCGTTGCGCGCGATGCGCGGAGAGATGTTCCGGGACCGGAGCCATCGGCGCAGGTGGTCGTAGTCGTAGCCTTTGTCGGCGTGGAGCTTGGCGAGCCGTCGTCGACGGGGCCCGGCGGGAGCGGATGGGCGGGATGCCTTGCACCAGGGGCTCCAAGCCCTGGCTGTCATGGGTGTTGGCGGCGGAGACGCCGATGGGGAGGGGCAGACCGGTCCGCTCGGTGATCAAGTGGATCTTTGAACGCTTCTTGCCGCGATCTACGGGATTCGAACCCGTCAGGCCCCCCTTTCGTTGACCGCATGTTCACCGATCGATCGCGCACCGCGACAAGTCCAGGGCGCCGCGGGTGCCGAGCTCGTCCAGGACCAGCCGGTGGAACAATTCCCACAACCTGTTCGGAACCAGCCGATCCACCATCGTCATCACGGCCGCCAGCCTAGTGATCAAGCCAGTTGAGGCGATCTCCAAGAGTGCGGGCGTGGGCGCTCGTGCCCGGGGGCGGGCCGCAGGAGGTGCGCTAGCGTCGGCCGACATGACCACAAGCATGTTCGCGGCAAGTCGCCGATGGAGCGGGGCCGCCGGCGCGTTCCTCGCCCTGTTGCTGTCCACCGTCACGCTGTCGCTGGCCCACCCGGCGGCCGCCGCATCGATGCTGGCCCCGGTCACCGTTCACAGCGGCGAATACACGATGCGCGCCGGTGATTTCGACAAGCGCGGCCAGGCCATCCGCACGATAGAGGCGAACGGCAGCGTGTCCGTGCGCGCCTCGCCCGAGCAGATCCTCGCCGACGGTGGCCACACGGGCCGGCCGGCCCTGTGCCACAACACCAACCTCGACGGCTCGCTCAAGTACGACGGGTTCTGCTGGAACCAGGCCGACGACACCTCCTCCGACTGGACGCCCCAGGGGCTGACCGGCTCGCACGACGCCCAGCCCGGCGGCACGTGGAACGGGCACTACCTCTACATCGCCTCCTGGCACTACGCGCACACCGGCCAGGACAACGCCTACGCGCGCATCACCATCGCCGAGTCGACCGGCACCTCGGTCACCTACCAGCACGTGCTGCTGGTCGACCCCTACTCCACCAGCAGCACCAGCGCCACCTTCCGCGCGGTGGGCGGGGCCGGCGACATGCCGCACATGGACGTGCTCAGCGGCCACGCCGACGGTGTCACCTGGTACGGCAACAAGCTGTTCGTCGCCACAGGGCACCAGATCCAGGTCTACGACCTGCGGCACCTGTGGAAGATGAGCGACACCGGCTCCGCTTCGGTCGGGGTGGAG
>NZ_JBFAET010000184.1:0-18108 GCF_040642095.1 Streptomyces sp. NPDC020362 | reverse complement strand
GCAGCTCCTGCGGCTGGGCGTGCCGGGAGGCCACGGGCTGCCCGTCGCCGTCGGAGTGTGTGCCGGACTGGGTGGTGGACAGCCCCCAGGCTCCCAGCGTCGAGCCGCGGCCATGGCCCCAGCCCGTAGGGCAGCGGCCAAGCCGGCGACGACGTGCTCATGATGCAGGTGCCGACCCAGCAGCAGCACCTCGATCAGTGCCCGGGTGCCGTCTCGCTCACCATGCAACTTCTTGGCCTGGTCCCACCAGGCGTCATGGACGGGGGTGAACTTGCCAGCCGATCGGGCCTGTTCGAGAGCAGTGGAGCCGGGAAAGGCTCCGGGCTTGCGGACGAGCGCCTCCAGATAGTGGTCCAGCTCCAGGCGGACGGCGCCTTTGGCGATGAGCCTCTCGTGCCGGGCGACTTCCACGTTCCTGTCCTAAACCACCAGGTGAGAAGCGTGCAGCACGACGCGGACACGTTTCCCGATCAGCCTGATCGGGACCGAGTAGCGGTTGGTGCGGACCGGGATCTGGCCGTAGCGGTCGACCCTCGGTGTGAACAGTCGGCCCGTCTCAAACGGTTCGTCGGGCAGCGGCCGCTGCAGCGGCTGTTCCAGCGCGAAGCACTCTGCAACCGTCTTGGATCTTGCCCCGATGCGGCGGGCGTCGTCCTGTCGGTCCTACTGCTCAACCGGCTGAGGCGAAGACGCGGTGGACGGCCTTGCCCGAATACGACAGGCGGAAGGAGAACAGGTAACAGGTCACCAGCTCGCCGCCAGCCGCACCGTCACGTGGCCGAAGTCGACCTCTGCCTCATGCCCAGGCTGGTGGGTCTGCGTAACGAAAGCCTCCAGCGGCGCCTGGCCGGACTCCACCAGAATCTCCGGTTTCCGGCCGGAGACGTAGTAGCGGACCATCCCGTAGGAGACGTCCGCCCCGTGCTCCTCGCAGGTTTCCGCGCGGATCAGCGATCACCTGCACATTCGTCCCGTGCCGGTAATGCTTGCAGGTGATAGCCCAGGGGCGTTGCGACGTGCTTGACGGACTGCCCCATGCGCAGGCTCCGAATCAGACCGGCACGCCGTAGTGCTGCGGCGGTCCGACTTGCTGCGGCGTTCGACACGCCGAGGAGTGAGGCCAATTGTCGTCCGGTGATTCCTCCGGACATGACGATCGCCTCTAACGTTTCCGCTCTGATGGCGCCCAACAGGGAACGAAGCTCCTGCAGTTGGCCCGGCTCGGCTCGTGGAGCAGCTCCAGCGGGGATCCGGAGGGTCAGGTGATCGCTGGCGGGCTCGGCCAGGGACACCCGTCGGCTGAGCGCTACTGCCTGGATCTGAAGCGAACGTTCACCGAGTTCAAAGTCCGCCTCGAAGACCGTCGGCACCTCCAGGACGCCGCGGCGGAGCCTGATTTCGTGTCCGAGGCGATGGAGCATCGCCGAGGCTCCGCTGCCGACGTAGACGTGCGACAGGCCAGCCGCACGGGCCGCGACCGCCGAGCGGATGCCCGAGCGGTGCGGTTCGACGGCGGTGCTGCGCAGCTGGTCGATGACCTTGGCCAGGACGCTGTGGGCCCGATCGTCTCCCTCGGCGAGGGCTTTGGTGAATGGCGTGGGACCGCGGCGCGCGAACAAGTGGGAGAGGTACAGGGGCTGACGCCCTCTGAGAGATCTGGCGCGGCGCTGCGCGAGTAGAGCTGTACCAGCGGTTCGTAGGGCCGTCCGCGGTGGGCATGGGCTACCCCGGCCGCCGTCAGTTCAGCGTCGAAGTCGGGGAGGGCGCAGATCCTGACGTTGCCTAGGCCCTCGGACCCGAGATGAATGCGTATCAAGGTCGCCCCCACATGGTCTTGACGTCCTCATCAAGGCCTTTGCGCGTGCATGACGAAAGCTACCCGGGTCCGGACGCGACCGGAACGATGGGGGACAGGAAGCAGGACAGGCGAGGAGAAAGGGGAGGATCACGAGGCCGGCGTGAGCGGAGACGAGGCAACACAGGTCTTGAGTCCGATCCGCCCCTCGGCGACATCAGTCGGCGCTGTAACTGGTCTCGGCCCGTACCCGGCACACCTGGCTTCGGATGCACGAACACATCGGCTGCAGGAGGAAAAGCGAAATTCTGGAAAACACTCAGAGCGGCACTGGTAACTGCCGCACTGTCCAGCAGCATGCTCTTCAGCATGGGGCACAACCGGCTCATGCGGCATCGCTCGTGTGTACCGGCGGCGACGGCTGCAGCCACCAGACGCTGATCCGCTTCGACGACACCGACTACGATGCCACTCACGAGTGGTGGGGGCCGTTCACCGTACTGAAGATGCAGACCGACGGGAACTTGGTGTTGTACTGCCAGGGCCAGGGTTCGACAAAGCCAGTGTGGTCCAGCGGCACAAACACCATATATCCCGGCTTGTCTGATGCTCTGTTCCAGAGCAGCGGAAACCTCTCCCTCTGGCGCACCTACGGAACTGTGGACAGGCATGCCACATGGGTGTCCAAAACCGACGGCCACGCCGGCAACCTGGCCATTGTCCAGGCGGACGGGAACTTCGTGATCTGGAGCTCCACAGGCCAGGCGCTCTGGGCATCGAACACCTACCATCAATGCCCTGGAACCCAGGGATACTGGACCGGCTACCGGTGATGCATGTCGCCTCGGGGCAGGGCCGTTTCACGTTCCGGTTGGTGGTGTGATTTCGCTGGCCACGGAGTCATGACGACCTGGTGCTGACCGCTACGAACGCAACGGGGCTCCCCTTGGGGACGGATGGCCTGGGCAAGTCGCTGTCCAGAACCGGAGCCTCGATGTGTCGTGGTGTCCACCAGAGGATTCGCGAGCTTGTCCACCCGTCCGGCGTCGACGTGTCCAGCTCCGCCCTTCGCCTCCTGTCCGTCCGTCGGTGGCAGCATCGACGTGCTCTCGGCACCCGGTGGCGCCGCCGGAGCACCGGCCGACAGGCCCTGCTCACCCTCGCCCACCTCCGCTCCGGGCGTACCCGTGCCCAGCTCGCGGCCGGGTTTGGCGTCGCAACGACGACCGTCCACCGCCATGGCACCGAGGCCGTCGCATTCCTGGCCGACCTCGCACCCACCCTCGCCGAAGCCGTACGGACCGCCTCCGCAAGGGCGTTCGTGATCCTGGACGGGACACTTCTGCCGATCGACCGGGCATCAGGGCAGCCCGTGAACACGGCATCGTTGACGCCCTCACCGACGCGGGCATCAACTGCTGGGCCGACAAGGGCCACCAGGGCGCAGGCGGCACGGTCACGGTCTCCTACCGCGGCCGCTGGGAGAACGCTCTCCGCAGGTCGGCAGGCCGTCAATCGGGCTCATGCAAAGATCCGTGCACTCGTCGAGCAGGCCGTCGCCACCCTCAAGACCTGGCGCCTCCTCCGCTGGCTGCGATGCTCCACGACCCGCATCACCCGGCTCGTTCAAGCCGTCCTCCCCCTTCATCTCGCCGGCTCAGAGTGAGGCTGGAAAGGGCTCACAGAGTGGAGCAGCGCGAAGGCCGTGGTTGTGAGTCGTGCGACGGATGGCCGGGTGGTGTGAGCCGCGGATGGCTCGCCGTGGCTGCGGACAGACGCCAACACCTGTACTGACCGGGCTTCCTCCGAACTAGCCGTCCGCCTCCCGCCAGGCACTATTCGGTAGGCGGTTCGCCCCGGACTGTCGGCTGTTCGGGCTCCGTCAGCGGGCCGGCCGGCCTTGACGCAGCGATGGCGCCGGACACCCCGCTGGGGGAGGGATCAGTTCTCGCTTGCGCCCCGGGCCCTGTGCGCCGGAGCCAGGATCAGCCACGTGCGGCCGTAACACCGTCCTCCTTGTGAGCGGCGCTCGACTCAACGGCAGAGACACTCCCGTTCCGGGCGCGCGGCTCCTTCTTCGAACTCATCAGGGTTGCAGCCGCGGAGGCGCCGGCGACTGCCGCGATGCCGAGCCATTGCGGCCAGCGAAGGTGCTGTCCCAGGACGGCCAGGCCGAACACGGCTCCGGCGGCTGGTTCCAGGCTGGTGAGGACGCCGAAGACCCGGGGCGGGATCCGGCGCAGTGCTTCGAGATTGAGGGAGTAGGGCAGGACGCTGGAGGCGACCGCGACCACTGCAGCCACCCACAACACGTGCGGATCCAGTAGCGCTGTTCCACCGTGCAGGATGCCGTACGGTGCGCTCACCAAGGCGGCCCAGGTGAAGACGACCGCCAGTCCCTGGCCTCCGTCGGTCAGCCTGGCCATGCGGGCGGAGACGAGGATGTATCCGGCCCAGCAGCAGGCCGCCAGGGCGGCCAGGACGATGCCGCCCGGTGGCAGGGAGGCGGTGCCGCCTCCGCTCAGCAGTGCCACGCCGCCTGCCGCCACGCAGGCCGGCACCAGGTCGGCCAGGCGCCGGGAAGCGGCCAGGGCGATGGTGAAGGGGCCGAGGAACTCGATCGTGGCGACGACGCCGAGCGGGACGTTGGTTTCCACCGCCGCGAAGAACGCGATGTGATGGCCGGCCAGCAGGGTGCCCGCGCCGAGCATGGTCGGCCAGGCTCCCTTCATCCGGTTCAGAGCCGCGCGCCGCGGCCGCCACATCACGCACAGCAGTACGCTCGCGATCAGCAGGCGCAGGAACACCACTCCGGCGGAACCCACCTGGGGATACACACGGGGAGCGAGTGCCGCGCCGAACTGGATCCCGCAGACCCCGGCCAGGACCAGGCAGGGGGCCGGCACCTTGCCCGCCACGGCCGAAATTCCTTGGGGCGCACTGCTGAGTTGCATCGTTTTCGTCCATGATCGAGGGCTCTGGAGGCGTGGCACGTCAGGAGCCGGTGTGCGGTACCGGGCGCGGCTGGAGTGCCTGCCGCGCTCTGGTCGGGGGGTGTACGTCTCAGGCGACGTGCAGCAGGAGCTTGCCGGTGGAGGTACGGCCGGCCATGAGGCGGTGGGCCTCGGCTGCGTCCTGCAGCGGGAATTCCGCGGTGACGGGCAGGGACACGGTCCCTTCGGCGACGGTGCGCAGCGCGCGGGCGGTCAGCTCGCGCAGTGCGTTTGGTGCCGTGCCGGCCAGGGCCAGGACGGAGAAACCGCTGATGGACAGGGAGCGGGTGGCAAGGTCGGCCTGTCCGGCGTGCCATGGGTCGGCGCCGCTCGCGTTGCCGAAGGAGACGAGGCGTCCGAAGACGGCCAGCGCTTCCAGTCCGCGGCGCAGTGTGTCTCCACCGGCCGGGTCGAGAACCAGGTCGACGCCCCTGCCGCCGGTGGCACGGCGTACGTCCTGGTCGAAAGTGTCGGCCAAGAACACGTCGTCGTATCCGTGCGCGCGGGCGTACTCGGCCTTGGCCTTGCTGGAGGTCACCCCGTACACGGCGCCGGCGCCCGCCGCGCGGGCCAGTTGCCCCACCGCCGTGCCGATACCGCCGGCAGCGCCCTGCACGAGGACGCTCTCCCCGGCCTGCAGCCGGCCCACCTCGTGGACCAGGGCGTGAGCGGTCGGCAGCACCGTCGGCACGGTTGCCGCGGTGCGCAGGTCCACGCCGCCGGGCGGCACGAACACGGCCGCGGCTTCGGCGATGACCACGTCGGCGTATCCGCCACCCTGTACGAGTCCGGCGACCTCCTGCCCCTCCCGGAGCCCCGTCACGCCCTCGCCGACGGCCCGGATGCGCCCGGACACCTCCAGGCCAGGACGGTGGGGCAGCGAGGCGACCCGGTACCCCTCGGCCCGGGCCTTGAGGTCGGCGAAGTTGACGCCCGCCCACGCGACGTCGATGGACACCTGCCCCGCGCCGGGCCCTGGAACCTCGGCCTCGACGAGACGCAGCACGTCGGGGCCACCGTACTCCTGGAACTCGACCGCACGCATACGCAGAACCACCTCTCCCGAGAGTGTTCGACGGGAAGTGAACACTCGCACTGTATGATGTTCATCGAACACTCCGCAAAAGACAACGCCGGAGAGGAGAGCGATGACGGACAAGACGCCGGGCAAGAGCCACCGGCCGGTACCCGTTTTCACGCACCCCGACGAGGTCCCGCTGCTGACCGCGCTGACCGCACTCGCCGACCCGGTCCGCATCCAGCTGGTGCGCACACTGGCCGACCATCCCGACTGGTCCCTGAGCTGCAGCAACTTCGACGTTCCCGTCGGCCGGGCGGCCAAGAGCCACCACTTCTCGGTCCTGCGCGCTGCCGGGCTGGTCGAACAGCGCGACGACGGACCCAAACGACTCAACCGGCTGCGGAGGGAAGAGTTCGACGCCCGCTTCCCCGGCCTGCTCGATCTCACACTCCGCGACGACAAAGCCTCCTGACACCCGCCAGCACGCCTGTCGGGTAGTCCGCGGCCCCGCCACAGCCCGACTCCGGCGGCCGACGGGACCGAACGGTAGGCACGTCACAGCCGCCGGACCAGTCGGCCCTGTTCATGACCGACAGCCCAGGACGGTGACGTCGCTCGCGGCGCTGTGTGCATGTGTACCGGCACGAGCCCACCCAGTCCGCCCGCCGCTACGTGTGCGACCGCGCCAGTGATCGCGGCGACGGCGGGTGTCGGCGCTCGGCAAAGAGACCGAGCGTGTTCTCCCCTGCGAGCGCCAGGGCTTGAACCAGCCCTGTCGACAGATCGCGCCCCATGTCCTGCTTCCCGGCCGGTACCTCCTCAGGCGCCAGCGCCCTCCCGGCCGTGGCGAGCAGGGAAGAGTTCCGGGAGGGCGGACCCACCCGGCGCGACCGGGATCCTGCGCCGGTCCGCCCTGACCAAGGCCGAGGCGCAGACCGCCGAGGAGCTCATGAGCACGCCTGCCATACGGTCCGCCCCGACGTCACGTTGGCCCGGGCAGTCCGGATCATGGCAAAGAAGCACGTCAAACGGCTGCCCGTGGTCGATGACGAGGAAAGGCCGACGGGCGTCGTCGGCCGAGGCGACCTGTTGAAGGTCTTCCTGCGGTCGGACGAGGACATCGAGGAGGAAGTCCGCCGTACCGTGATCTCCTGCCTCTTCCCCACCGTCGGCCACGCCATCCACGTGTTCGTGCAGGACGGGGTCGTCACGCTCCGCGGCCGCGTCCCCGACACCTCGCTCATCTGGGTCGCCGAGCGGCTGGTCCACGCTGTGGAAGGCGTGGTGGCCGTCGAGGCACGGCTCGGTGCCGAGGACGCCGCCCCGGACGCAGCCGAGACCACGCCGTGAGCAGAGGCCGCCACAGCGCTCTACCGTGCACCGACGTCTACTGATCGCCCGGAGTGATGCGACGGCCCGTGAGACTCCTGGGCCGGATCGACATCCACATCTCGCGTTCACCGCCGGCCCATGGCGTGGTGTACGCGTGTTGGACGAGCCTGCGCACGGCGTCGGGATCGGTCACGACGCTCGCACGGCCGACGGCGAGCACGCTCCAGCCCTGGCTCAGAGCCTCGTCCACGTGGTCCACCTCGAAGGCGACTTCCGTTTCCAGAGCTGCGGCGGCCATGGAGTCGGGCGCAGTCCGGAAGACGATGGCTTCATCGACCACGTCGTAGTTGACGGGGACGACTGCCGGGCGGCCGTCGGGCGCCGACACTGCGATGCGGCCGACACCGTGCGTGGAGAGCAGAGCGCGGCATTCGTCCGGGGCGAGGTCTCGCAACTGCGGGTGCTGCAGTGCCCGACCTTGGCCGGGCGGGACATCCATGCCTGCGCCGAGCAGCGCGGCGGCTGTGGTGCCCAATACGTCCGCCAGCCTGATGAGAGCCGTCATCGTGGGGTCGGCGGGGTGCTCCTCCAGGTATGCCAGGTAGCGGGGCGACATGCGGGCGCGGCGGGCCGTTTCCTCCAGAGCAAGCTCCTTTCTGCGGCGTTCGACGCCCACGCGGCGGCCGATGTCGCCGGGGTCGGCCCTCCCGGTCGGAGAATCGGCGGCGGGCACAGCCTCCGCCTGACCCGCGCCCGGCCCTGTCCCAGTGGTGGTCCCGGGCTGTCCGTGCTCGAGATGGCGGACGTGCGCGTCGGGCCCGGGAAAGACCAGCGTCACTTCGTCCGTGTCCGACCAGCGCACGTCGTAGGGAGGGG
Organism: Streptomyces sp. NPDC020362; assembly: GCF_040642095.1. Classification (NCBI taxonomy): domain Bacteria; kingdom Bacillati; phylum Actinomycetota; class Actinomycetes; order Kitasatosporales; family Streptomycetaceae; genus Streptomyces; species Streptomyces sp. NPDC020362. Next base: position 10,091 of record NZ_JBFAET010000184.1, on the reverse strand, counting down.
TTCCGTCCTCGTGGTGGAGCCCGACGATCTCGCCGTCGCGCTTGGCGCCGCCGGTCGTCGCACTTTCGATGACGAGTTGGTCGCCGAGGTGAGCTCGCATGATCGCCGCCCTCTGCTCAATATGGTGCTGTATTCCAACCTGCCACGCGGGACACACCGCCGCATTGGACGAGAACCCGTATCCGCGAGGCGGGCGGCCCGTATCCGGGAGGCGACATGCATAACCGGACGGTCGAGGAACTCATGACCCGGGACGACGCCCGCCGTTCCTGATGGCCCGTCTTGAATGCCCCGGTTTCACGGGGGCCGTCCAACAGGCTCACGGATGCTCGGCCGGAGGCCGACCATGCCTTGGATGTCGTTTCCGGCAGCGTTCAGCAGCTGGTGGGCGAGGTCGTGCATGGCCCGGCCCGCCGCGAGTTCGTCGCCGATCTCCGGCACGTTCGTGTCCGCCGGATGGCAGTGCGCGGTGCCGTCGCCGGTGAGCTCCGTGGTGCCGGTGTCCAGGATGACGTGTGCCTTCGTCGTTCCGTCGTCGTCTTCAAAGAGGTGGAGACGTACCGTCCACTCGGCCGTGTGTGACATTGCCATCCTCCTCACTCCGGTCTGTCGGTCAGCGGCGGAAACGCCCGGACCACAGCGGCTCCACCTGGTCCCATTCCCTCTCCCACTGCGCGTACCTTCTCCGGTTCAGCGATACGCGCACGGCTGCTCGTGCCGCGTAGCTCCCGGCGACCGTACCGAGTGCCGCCATACCGCCCACGAACCAGCCGTCGGCCTTCGCGCCGACCGCGTTCATCGGCGGACTGGTGATGGTCCCGTCCCGGTCCACCCACACCCGCACGATCGTGTTCTTGGGCGTTCCCGGCTCCACGAGGGTGGTTCCCGTGCGCACGACGCCGTTCCGCTCGGTCCAGCGGATCTGCGCCGGTTGTTGCGACACACGGGTGTTGCCCAGCACGTCGGACGTCAGTCGGGCGGTGACCGCGTGTCGCTCCGCAGCCTGGGCACGCATGGTGCGCATGGACGCCCCGTACGCGGTCAGCCCCGCGCTGAGCGCGGCCACCGGCAGTCCGAGGACGAGGAACAGCACCAGCACCTGGCGGAACCATGATTCGACCCTGTCGGACGTACGCCTCAGCGGGTTCACCTCATGTGCCGGGGCTCCCTTGCGCGGCAGGGGCGGACCGGATGCGGACGGCGAGCCATGTGTGCTCATGACGCGGCCTCCAGCACGTTGCTGGTCGGTTCCCCCGCCGCGTCCACGATCGAACACCGGTGGACATCGGTCACGGGGCCGAAAGTCCCTGTGGACCGGCGTCCGGCCCCGAGGGGCGGCAGTCGTCAGGGGCCGGCTCAGCCGGCGGCGGTCATATGTGAGGCACGACCGCGGTGGGACAAGGCGCGTGGTGCAGCAGCGCATGACTGATCAGGCCCAGTTGCAGGCCCCGGTGCACGAGGCGCGGGCGGGCGCCGACGATCAGAAGGTCCGCCCCCGAGGCCGCCTCCAGCAGCGCCTGGCGCGCCGGTGCCTCGATCAGCCGCCGTTCGACCAGGGCGTCGCCGTAGCGCTCCGTGAGCCCGCGCAGAGCGTCGTCGAGCACCTGGGCAGGCGGGCGGACGTGCGCCTCCAGCGGCCACGACGGGTCTTCAGGCGCACCGAAAGCATCGGACGGTGCACTCCAGACGTGTACTGCCGCCAGCCGGCAGCGCCGCGCCTGGGCCTCGCGGAACGCGAATTCCAGGGCCGTGCCGCTGCTCTCCTCGTCCTTGATGCCGACGACGATGGTCCCGAACCGCCCGTCCCTGTGGGCCACTTCGCCGCGGATCACGACGACCGGGCAGTCGGCCCGCGCGGCCACGGCGAGACTGACAGACCCCAGGAGCATGTCGTCGAGGTCTCCGAGTCCTCTGGACCCGAGCACCAGCGCGAAGGTGTTGCGCCCCTTGCCGATCAGGGCGGAGGCCGCTTCCTCGTGCGACACCTCGCTCGACAGCAGCACCGTGGGAGCGACCTTCCTTGCCTGTTCCGATGCCACGGCGATCACGTCCGGCGGTTCGTGGTTTTCGGACGCCGCGTACAGGATGTGGAGCGGCACCCCGTGCCGGACCGCCTCGTCGGCGGCCCAGTCGACCGCCTCCAGGCTCGCTTCGGATCCGTCGACGCCGACCACCACGGGAATCGTCACCGTCGCTGTCTCCTCTCGCGTCGGATTCCACCGCTCCGGCCCCTCCTCCACCGGTCCGCATGCGCCGCGGAGGGGGTCGGAGCGATCCTCGAATGAGAGAACGCACCGCGATCGGCGTATGAGCGATGTCCGGACCAGTCACTCGATCGGACTCGTCCACCGTCATTCCAGCTTCGTACGAGACGGAGGCCGCCGCCATGCAACAAGCCGTCACCGTGGGCCTCGATGGTTCACCCGAGAGCCTTGCCGCCGCCCGCTGGGCCGCCGACGAGGCAGAGAAGCGCAAGCTCACCTTGCGCCTGCAGCACGCGTGGCCGCTGCTGGCGCCGGAGCCCGCCCGCGTCACCGCAGAGGTCGATCAGAACTACTGGGCGAAGCGTCTCGTCCACACGGCGCGAGCAGAGCTCCAGGGGCGCCACCCGGGCCTCTCCATCGTCGGGAACCTGGTGGCCGACGACGCTCAGAACGCTCTGCTCCAAGCGGCGTCGGAGTCGGAGATGATGGTGCTTGGTTCGCGTGGTCTGGAACCCGTCGAGAGCTATTTCCTGGGCGATGTCAGCATGCCCGTCGTGGCACGGGCGGAGCGGCCGGTGGTGCTCGTCCGCGCCGAACCTCGGGAGCATGGATCGCCCCCGACACCCGTGGGCCCTGTGGTCGTGGCCCTGAAACTGCACGGATCCTCCGACGCGCTTCTCGACTTCGCCATTCACACCGCTGCGGCCAGGGGCGTTCCTCTCCTGGCCGTCCACGGGCGAAGCGTGCCGCTCCATGCACGGGTGCCCTGGGGCGTGGACCACGAGGTCACCGAGGAGATGTCGCGGGATGCGTACCAGCGGCTGAGTGAGGCGCTGCACCTGTGGCGAGAGAAGTACCCGCGGGTGGACGTGTCCGACAGTGTCCGTCTGGACAGCCCCTCCAAGGCCGTCGTACAGGCTGCCGAAGGCGCCGTGCTGCTGGTCGTGGGGCGTCGCCGGCATCGGCATGGTACTGCGCCCCACCTGGGCCCCGTGGCGCAGGCTGCCATACATCACGGGCGCTGCCCCGTCGCTGTCGTCCCTCATGACTGAGCCCGGCCTCCAGGGGACATCGGCGGCGCCGATGCCTTCGGCCGATGCGTCCGCGCTCCGGTCCGGTGCCCGGCACGAGGGCGGGCCGCTGCCCCGCGCAGAGGTGTTCGAGACGCACACCGCCATCGTGTTCTTCGTCCGCGACCGCGCCTACAAGGTCAAGAAACCGGTCGATCTCGAGTTCCTGGACTACACCACGGTGGCGACTCGCCGGGCTGCGTGCGAGCGCGAAGTCGCGCTCAACCGCCGCTTCGCCCCCGACGTCTACCTGGGGCTGGGCGAGTTCCGCAGCCCGGACGAGAAGGCGCCCGAACCCCTCGTGGTGATGCGCCGCATGCCGGCGGACCGCCGCCTCTCTCACCTGGTACGGCAAGGAGACGCCGTCGACGACGTCCTCCGGGCCCTCGCCCGGCACCTCGCCGCCTGGCACGCGGATGCGCCCCGCGGCCGTGACGTGGACGACCAAGGCACGCGGGATGCGCTCTCGTCGCGTTGGGAGGCCGGCTTCGCACAGGTGCGCGCCCTGGCCGCCGAGGGTTTCGTCCTCGAGGGGGTGACCGAGGTAGAGCGGCTGGTGCGCCGCTACCTCGGCGGCCGCAAGCGGCTGTTCGACTCCCGTATCGAGCAGGGACGGGTGGTCGACGGCCACGGCGACCTGCTCACCGAGGACATCTTCTGCCTCGACGACGGCCCTCGCGTCCTGGACTGCCTGGAGTTCGACGACCGTCTCCGCTATGTCGACGGCCTGGACGACGCCGCCTTCCTCGCCATGGACCTGGAACGGCTCGGCGCCCCGGACGCGGCCGCGTACTTCCTCGCCCGGTACAGCGAGTACTCCGGTGATCCCGCGCCCTCGTCCCTGTGGCACCACTACGTCGCCTACCGTGCCTTCGTCCGCGCCAAGGTCTCCCTGATCCAGGCCCGGCAGGGCGCGCCCGGTGCGGAAGCGGCGTCACGGCGGCTGGCCTCGACGGCGCTGCGCCACCTGCGCACATCTGCCGTCTCGCTCACCCTGGTCGGTGGACTGCCCGGCAGCGGGAAGTCCACCCTTTCCGGAGCGCTGGCCGACCGGCTGGGGGTCACCCTGCTCAGCAGCGACCGCCTCCGCAAGGAACTGGCCGGCATCCCCGCGGAGCAGTCTGCTGCGGCCGGCTACGGCGAGGGCCTGTACACGACGGAGTGGACGGCCAGAACCTATGCCGCCCTCCTCGATCGCGCAGCCGCCCTGATGTCCTGCGGCGAGTCCGTCGTCCTGGACGCCACGTGGTCCGACGCGGGACAGCGTGAGGCGGCCCTGCGCGTGGCCGAACGCACCGGTGCCGATCTGGTGGCCCTTCACTGCCAGGTGCCGGACGACGTGTCGGCGGCCCGACTGACCACGCGTGCCGTCGGCCCGTCCGATGCCGGCCCCGACATCGCCGCCGCCATGGCGGCCAGGGAAGCGCCCTGGCCCGAAGCCGTCGCAGTCGACACCAGTGGCCCCCTGCAGTCGGCTGTCGCCCGCGCGCTGACAGCTGTACGCCCATGGGGCATCGGCCAGGCCCCGGTCTTCCGTCGCCCCTACATGGAGCCGGACTGAGCGGGGAGGCAGCCGTGTTGCCCGGGAGCACCGCGAGGGTGACCGTGGACGTGGGGAACGAGGGAGTGAGTACCGCGCCGCGTACGGCGAGGTCGCGGTCGGTGACGATGCCGCAGAGCGTCCCGTTCTCGAGAACGAGGACGGAGCCGACGGCGGCCCCGGTCATCCGCCGGGGCACCTCCAGCAGGGAGACATGAGGCGGAACGGACACCGGCGGCGCGGGCATGACCTCGGAGACCTTCCTGCGACCGGACCCGCCTCAGGTGATGTCGAGCAGGTCGGCCACCGGTCGCCGCGGGCTCGCGGGGCCTTCGGGGCCGTACCCGAGGCGGAGCACCATCTGCACGTGGGCCATGGCCGAGACGGGGTCGCGAGCCACCCATCGGAGCTCCGGCCATTCCAAGGGCTGGGAAGTCATCGAGGCGACCAGCCCGTCCGTGGTGGCCTGGAGCAGGACCCGCTCCAGTGCCTGGCCTGCGAGCAGCCAGTCCGCCGGCCCCTCGCGGGCCGTGCCCAGCAGAGCGATGTGCGGGTGTTTCTCGAAGGACGCCCAGCCACGTCCCGGCATCGGCCGCCCGACGGCGAAGTCACGCACAGATGCCCCGGTGCCGCGTGGGCGGGGGCCGAACGCCTCGGCGGGGATGCCGTCGGGCGCCCCCACGACGTCCGACGGTTCCGTCCGCGCCCACTGCGCCGTTTCACCGAGGAGGCCAGGGTCCAGCGCCTGCTCGCCCTCGGCGTCCCGCACCAGTTCCAAGATCGACTCAACGTGCCAGGCGCCCGGGAACAACAGCTGGGCTCCCTCGGCCTGGGCGGCGTCGCGCAGTCGCCCCACCACGTCGATCGGGATGTCCTCGTCGAGGAAGGGGAAACGGCTGGAATGGCGGCGAATGATCGCCGGGTGCAATCGGGCAAGCGTCTCGTCGGGTGACACGGAGCCACGCAGGCCCACCTCGGCGAGCAGCTCCGCGTCGCCCGGGTCGGGCAACAGCCGTACGACCGGCGCCAGCCGCGCTGCTGCTGCGGCCACCCGCAGGTTGAAGAGCGCGGCGCCGCAGCCGAGGTACAGGCCTCGCTTGTCCGGGTCGCTGCGTGGCAGGCTTCGCTCCAGGTCGGCGTACAGGCGCAGGACGGCGCTGTCTGGCAGGAAGCGGAACCTCCAGGGTTGCGCGTTGTGCAGCGAAGGTGCCGCACCGGCATCCGCCACGAGCGCGGAGACGGCGTTCACGTCCAAGGGGTGTGCAGTCACCGGTGGCTCCCTTCTCTGCAGGGGCGCGGCGCCCCGGCATTACGTCGGCCTCGCCGGAACGGCGATCACGGGCAGCGGGAGTGCCGCAGCACTCCTTGACCGACCGAGCCCAGCAGCATGCCGGTGAAGCCTCCGTGACTGGCGGTGGTGCGCAGCGGTGCCGCCGATCTCATGGAAGACCCGGCGTGGTCAGCACTCCAGGGGCCATTGGTCCTCGCCTCGTTCCCCGTCGGCCCACCGCGGCACCCTTCACGACGGTCCGGCGGACAGCGCCGAGGAGGGGGGCGTAGCCGTGCTGGAGACAGCGGCGAGGCGGCCAGGCCGGAACCGTGCCTCGATGTCTGCCCGTACCTCGGCCGTCAGCTCCTCCAGAACCCGGGAGGTTTTCGGGTGGACCGGCTCGGGGATCGTGGATCCGGCGCGCCGGCTGTGCGGCGGTCCTGTCCGACGACCGTTGCGCATCACGGTGCGCAACGGGGGCGGTGCCGCGTCCGGCGGTTCCTCGCGCCGGCGGCGGCCAGGACGCAACGGGCTGCCTTGGACGCCACCACCGTCTGGTGGCAGAGCTGGTTCCGCAGGTATGTCTCGACGAGCCGGGCCTGCGGCAGCCGGGCGGTCACCTCCAGCAGTGGCTCACCGGAGAACACCACATGGCCCTCCGGGACGGCACGCCCTCACCTTCGAAGGCGAGGCCGAGGAGCGGTTCGAGGTCCTGTACCGAGCGGTGCGGCGCGGCCGAGAACTCCTTGACGTCCTCCCGCTCCACACGGTAGTCGGCCAGGAGGTCCAGGGCCGGTTCCAGTCCCGCGGCGACCAGGAAGCCCCGGCCGGGCGAAAGGTCACGGACGAGGAGGCTGAAGGTGGCCGGGGCCCGCATGTCCTCCCGGAGGTAGGACAAGGCCATGGTCACTTCGTAGAGATCGGTGGTGGTGACGTCGGACATGACGATCGCCGCCGGATGTGGTCGTCCCTTCTCCACCGGTCTGAACGCGCATGCCCGGAAGGAAAGGGACTTCAGGGACCCCCGACATGGGCTGTTCGGCCTCAGCGTTGCGGGCCCGTGCACGCTGGACTGGACGTGTCGGCAGGCTAGGCGACAGCCGAGGAGGTACGGCGATGGCCACACTGACACGCAGGCAGAGGTTCGCGTTCCCGGAGATGCCGGACTGGTTCGAGAACCTTCCGGCGCGGTTCGCGATGCCCACGATGGGTGACCTGTACACGGTCCGCATCGAGGACTACATGGAGGACGACCGCTATGTGATGCGGGCGGAGCTTCCCGGCATGGTCCCCGAGGACATCGACGTGTCCATCGGTGACGGGGTACTCACCGTCCAGGCCGAACGCACCGAGAAGGACATCACGAAGGAACACAGCGAGTTCCGTTACGGCGCGATGAGCCGCAGTGTGACGCTGCCGCCGGGCGCCGACGAGGACGACGTCACGGCCGATTACAGCGACGGCATGCTCACCGTCAGCATCGGCCTGGGCGCCGAGAAGCCGGAGGCCAAGCACGTCGAGATCAAGCACGGCAAATGACGACAGTCGATGGAATGTGGCGGGCCCCAGCACAGGCCCGCCACCGGCGTGGGCTCTTCGGGCCGCCCTCATCGGGCACCGTGAGAGGCAGCCCAGCGGCGTTGCACTGCTTCCTCGTGTTCGGCCTCCGCCAACGCCGGCTCCATCGCCGCCAGTTCCCGTTGCAGCCGAGGGATCCAGTGTCGGCGCAGGGCGCGAACCCGCTGCCGGGTTCGTGTGGCTTCGCCGGCGAGCAGTTCGGCGGCTGCTACGTGAGCGGTGTGCTCCGCGGCGGCGCGGACCGCGGCACAGTAGGCCGTCTCGGCGTGGGCGAGCGCGGTGTCGGGCGGTGTCGGCTCCGCCGGGGAGCGGACGGGCGCCGTCCAGGCCACGGCCGCGGGAGGGCGTACGCCCGTCAGCGCGGCCCACGGGACGTCGATGTGTGCTCGGTCCGCGGGCGCGGCTTGGGCCAGCGCCTGTTCGCCGCCGAGCAGCACCCCGCGCACCAGCCAAGTGTCGGCGTCGGCCAGGTCTTCCCGCCACACTGAGCCTGCTTCCTCGGCTGCCCGTCGCTCCGCGCGCTCCCCGTCCAGCAGCAGCCGGAGTTTGCGTTCCAGCAGATCTGCTCGGCGCGGCGCGGTGGCGACGTTACGGCGAAGTCGCAGCCGTCCCGCCCGTCCCGGCGGCACCCGCCGCCCGCGCGTGCTCACGTCGGCCCCTCGTCCTACGGCGGGGCGTGGGCGTCGAGCAGGTCCGCCGGGATCATGCCGAGCTGGCTGCGCGGCAGGGTCAGCAGCACTTCCCACGCCCGGTCCAGGGACTCTTCCAACGAACGGTTCTCGTCCGTGCCCTGGGCCAGGAACCGGCTCCGGAAGGCATCCCCCAGATCCAGGTGGCGCAGGTCGGTCGGGCTGAGCGCCGACGGCCCGATCAGGTCGGCGAGTTCACCCACCTGCCGGGACCGGGCCAGCGCGGCGATCAGTTGCGCGGCCACGGCCGGATGGTCCGTCCGGGTCCGGCCCGGTCCCGCACCCTTGCGCATCAGACGCGACAGTGAGGCCAGCGGATCGACGGGCGGATAGGTGCCTGCCGCGTGCACCTCGGCGGACAGCACGATCTGACCCTCCGTGATGTAACCGGTGAGGTCCGGAACGGGATGGGTGATGTCGCCCGCCGGCATGGTGAGCACCGGCAGCACGGTCACTGACCCCGGGCGGCCCCTGATCCTCCCGCAGCGCTCGTACAGGGACGCGAGGTCGCTGTAGAGGTAGCCCGGGTACGCCCGGCGGGCCGGGATCTCTCTCCCCCCCCCGCGCGGCGGACACCTCACGCAGCGCCTCGGCATAGGCCGTCATGTCCGTCATCACCACAAGGACGTGACGCCCCCTGGCGAACGCCAGGTGCTCGGCGACGGTCAGGGCGAGACGGGGGGTCGGCAACCGTTCGATCACCGGGTCGTCGGCCGTGTTGCCGAGGAGGGCCAGTTCCCGCGCGGCGGAGCGGGCGGCCAGCCCGTCACGGACGAACGCCGCGTCGGCGTGCGTGAGTCCCATGCCGGCGAACACGACGGCGAACGGCTCTGCGCCGCACGTCGCCCGGGCCGCGATCTGTACGGCCAGCTCCAGGTGCGGGAGCCCGGCCGACGAGAACACCGGCAGCTTCTGGCCCCGCACCAGCGTGGTGAGCACGTCCACGGCGCCCACTCCCGTGAGCACCGGCTCGTTCGGCGGTTCCCGGCGCACCGGGTCGACGGGTGTGCCGCCGACGGCGGAGTAGGTGTCGCTCAGCACCGGTGGCCCACCGTCGGCCGGCTCACCGCGCCCGTTGCACACACGCCCCAGCCATCCGGCGCCGACCGGTGTCCGCAGGGGTGTGCCCGAGAAGGCGACGCCTGTGCCGGTCCGGTCCATGCCCGGCCGTGTCCTCGAGGACCTGCACCACCGCGCGATCCCGGTTCACCTCCAGGGCCAGCCCGTGCCGTCGCTCACCGGAGTCGAGGAGGATCGTGGCGAACTCTTCCCAGCCGACCCCGCTCACGCCTTCGACGACCACGAGTGGGCCGCGCAGTTCCCTTACGGCCGTGTACTCGATGTCGGCGAGGCCGCTCAGGCCGCCCCCTCGAGCCGGGCCAGCACCGTGTCCCGCGCAGCCGTCACGGGAGCGGTCTCCGCCGGGCCGGCCGCTTCACGCGCTCGCAGCAGGGGGGAAGTCGACCGCCTCGACGGCATCCGCCTGGGTGCCGGTGTCCGTCATTTCGAGACAGCGGTCGATCACTGTCAGCACGGCCTCCACGAGCGCCGTGGTTTTCTCGGGGCTGCTGTCTTCGAGGCGTCCGGTCACCGGCCCGGACGCGCCGGAAGGCTGCGCGAGCGGCGGATGCACAGCGAGGCCCGCGGCCCGCCGGCCGACCGAGGCGACGGTGTGGGTCATGACATCGCTGACGATGTACGGGGTGCCGTACATGGTTGCCCCCTATGGTCCTCGGCGGG
>NZ_JBFAET010000183.1:0-18150 GCF_040642095.1 Streptomyces sp. NPDC020362 | reverse complement strand
CACCCCGACAGTGCAGTACCAGGTCAGAGCCCTGATCCGCAGAGCGGATCAGGCCTCTGAGTGGTTTCCGGGGCCTCTTGGGGAGAAATCTGGGAGAAGATCTTGAAGGATCTCCTGATGCCCTCTCCTCTGTGCCCTCAGTGACTCCCCATCATCGCTGGCTCCGGCAGGAGCCGCGACCTGTGCCACGAACGGCACCTTCGATGCCCCTGGCCGTTCTTCAACCTACAAGGTGCGCAACCCTCGCCTCATGACTGGGCGGTCCAGATCGGCTGAGCACGCTTTCACCGCAATGCCCCTTAGGCGTTGCTCCATGCTTCAAAGAATCGCTTGCGGTCATCGTCTGTCTCATACGTCCGACGGCCGGCAAGCAGGACGTGCCAGGCAGCGGCCTCGGCGTCACGCAGCCACAGCTTGCCGAGGTACCAGCCCGCGCCCACAAACGTGTTGTGGTCCAGTGCGTCCCCAATCACTTCGGTCACGGCATCGCGCTGCTGGTCGTCGAGCTCTCCCAGGAAGCTGAGCACGCGGCCGGCGATGCCCCCTTCGTTCCCGTTGATCAGGCGGTTGAAGAAGGGGCCGCCCGCATTGGCGGGATCAATGTTCAAGGCGAGGCTGCCGCAGCAGCGATCTCGGCGACGTTCTCGGTGTTCAACCCTGCGCCCTCTGGCCAGTCCAGTGGAGCGTTGAGCTTCCGGGCGAGGTGCTGGGCCAGTTCATCATCTTCGTCTGGGCGTCGCCGAACGATCACAAGTTCCCCCAGTTCAGGGCCAGATGGCGCGCAAAGCAGCTTCTCTCCGCCTGCCAGTCTGCCCAACTAGGCAGTGATCAGCTGGGATGTGTGGACAACGTCCGGAAAGGGCCCGTTCTGTTGACCTGATTCAAGGGGCCCTGATCGCATTCGGGACGAAGAGGTCGTTGCTACAAATCCCGCCACCCCGACAGTGCAGTACCAGGTCAGAGGCCTGATCGGCGAGAGTCGATCAGACCCCTGAGTGGTTGTCGAGCCCTCCCGGGAGAAAGTCTTGGAGGGTGGCTTCACTCCTGGTGCGTTGCCGGACTCCACACGTACGCCAGCCGACAGCAACAACGGGTGGCCGCCACCCGTGCTCTCGCCGGATCGAGGTGGCGTTCCACGACACCCGCTGCACTCACCCAGGGCGTTCTCCCCCAGCCTCGCCAGCCCCGTACCCGCCTCCTAGGTGATGGGCAACAACAGCACCCTCATCACGCCGGCAAGGAACGCAAGTCCGTAGACGATCAACGGCATGGAGCTGAGACCACGGAGGCGGGCGCCGGACCAGACCTCGGCGTAATCAGTCAGCCGCTCCTCCACCCGTCACTTCCATTCGTGTCCACGGCCAGTTACCCCGGACCGCTCGCAGGCGATTGATGCGCTCACGCGCCGGGTCACAGGGGGGCACAAGGGGGGCGCACTGTGCAGCGAGCGCCCCAGGCGAGCTTCCGCACGCCAACTGGACTTCACTCGTTCTGCCGACACTTGCCCTGCTGCAGCATTAATTTCAGACATACTGCTGCTTTCGAGTCAACCGCCTCGTGAAACTCCAATCAACACCGAGGGTATAGATCTCGCAGAAGGTGTGATGTTCAAAAAACTACTACTTCGCTTGCAGGCAATAGCGTTTACCCTTCTCCCGATTGCCTCACCCGGCTTGACGTTCCTCTGCGGGACTCAGATATCCACTGCGACAGGCTGGACGAAGGTCGGATATATCTCGCTCGGCTCCCTATCCGCAGCCGCAGCCCCATTCTTTGCGCGTATTGGCCAGAAACGCGAACGCCGTAACGAAGTCATTAAAAACGAAGCGATCATCTCTGCCGTGGCTGACGAGATGGGTTCGCTCGCCACAGTCACACGGGCTGAAGACAAGACCAGTGGACTAGCGCGAATCCAAGAACGACTAACCGCTTGCGCTGCTCAGCACGCTAGCCGGAAGGCACGGGCAGCCTTCTTCGCCCTCGAAGGGGGGCAGCACCTCCGCCTTGCCACTTACTCAAACCGAGACACGCCACCGCGGCAGCCAGAAGGGCGGCAGGAGGAGGTCCTTCTAAATGCAATGAACGGCAAGGAGATCGTCTACGTAAAAGACACTATGAACGCTGATGGCAACCTGAGCTTCAACCTCGGCGACTCGTATCGCTCCGCCATCGTCGCCCCCGTATACGCCGGAAATGAACCACAGGGCATCCTGGTCATCGACGCTCCCGAAGCCAATCGGTTGACAAAGAAGCACGTCCGGGAGTCTTACGTGCGGGCACTAACTCATCTACTAGGAACAGCCCACGCAATGGGAAACGGAAAACATGTCAATAGGGCAGGAGTACCACGCCAGCCCAACGGGAAGCAGGGCGGTAAGGCTACCCAAAGTCAGGGTAAGAACAGTTGAGATGCACGAAGCAGTCCATAGGCAACGAAGCAGCACGAACGTGCTGTGGGGTTGGCACACTGGTCTGGGGGGACCTCATGCCTGATCACGAAGTCGAGATCATTGAGTCGGGGCGAGCTTGGATGGCTGGCCAGGTGTCGAGCGACGTGTACTTTTCCAAGGTGGTTCAATCCGCGGCCGTCAGCCCAGGCAGGGAGCTACTGGCCCGGGTCCGTTCCATACTTGCGAAGATCGCGTGGTGGAAGAATCACGTCACATGATCGACTCCTCCAGATCACCGCTACCAAGCTCATCTCCGAGAGCAACGTGAGGCTCCTAGCCTCAGGAGCCTCACGCAGCTTGCCATCTAATGACGCGCCCTCAAGCGCCTTTGCAGAAGGTCGTTCAGCACAGCTACTGGTGACGTGGCGCACATAGTCAACCGAGCGTCCAGCGCCGCTTCCCATTCTTCGGTGAGGTTCGCCATGAGTGCCTGGCGCATCTCTCGGGTGATGTGCGAGTAGCGTGCCTGCACCGAGCCGTCAACGTGGCCCATGCGCTCATCCATGAGCTTCGGAGGCGTGCGGAACCCTTCCATGCGCGTCTTGTGCGCGTGGCGCAGACCATGGGGCGTGAGCCCCTTCGCGATCGGTACCCAGCAGGCGTCCGCCCGCGTGGACGCGCCTCTCCCCAGTGCCGGCACCCCGGGCCAGGGAGTGACTAGTAAGGGGACAGGCCGTGCCTCCTGCGGTGCCTTCTTCGGGTACCAGCCGGAGGCAGCCGACGTGAAGAGCCATGTAGCGAACCCGTTTCGTCGCCAGTGCGCCGCCAGGTCGACCGAGCCTCCCCCGCGAGTGAACCCCAGAACTTCGATGGCCTCATGCACACGAGCCCTGGTGACTTCGGCTACGACGTCCGGGCGGTTGAGCACGTTGGACACGGTGCCCGTGGAGACGCCAGCGCGTCTCGCCACGTCCACCAGCTTCGCGCCGGTCTCTCCCGTCCGGGACACGCCTTGCCCGCGGAACACGTACGTCTTCCCGTGACAGGGGCAGGGCCTCGGCTGCGTACGGGCCACGTGCCCGTTCCAGAAGCGTACGAGCCAGGTCGGAGCGTCGATGGTGCGGTAGCTGTCGTCTTTGGGAGGGCAGCGCTCGAATTCGCCGGAGTCGAGTTCGTAGAGTTGCCACTCCACGCGCACGGCTGAGCTGAGATCGCGACACGGCTGGGGGCCAGCCGGGGGCGAGTGGGGCAGCTCGCCTCTGCCGGTCCTCCGCCCGAGCGGGCGTTCTTCGGCACAGACCTGGTTACGGTGTCCGTTGCTGGCATGTACGAGGCGGGCAAGGGCCCTGATCAGAACCCCAGCGAAGTGGTCACGCGGGAGGACCTCAACAATTTTGAGCATCTGCGCAAGCTGGTGACCGGCATGAAGCTCGATGCGCAGTACGAGGTGATCCCACCCGCCGGGATCGTCAACCTCAACCGGGACAACCACGTCGTCATCTGCGGCCCTCGCCGCTCTCCGATCGTGGCGCAGGTACTCGAAGGGGACGACAACCTGCGGTTTGCGAAGGACACGGCGTGGCACGTAGTGGACCAGGTGACCGGCAAGGAATACCGGTCGCCCGCCGATGTAGACGGGTCGGCCGGCGACGTCGGCTACCTGGGGCGGCTCCCGCGTCTGGACGGCAAGGGGACCTTCCTCTACATCGCCGGCATCCACGCCATCGGAGCGAGCGGGGTCGTCCACTACCTGGAGAACAACCTGGCCGAGCTCTACCGAGAGGTCCGCACCCGTCGTTTCTCCACCCTCATTTCGTGCCGTTACGACCCGAAGACGCTCGAAGTGCTGGAGAGTCGACGCGTCACCCCGCTGTACCGACACGAAGGCTGAGCATGCGCGTCGCCATTGACACCCAACCTGGTGGAGCCGCTCCCAATGAAGACTGGGTGGCCGGCACGCCGACACTCGCCGTGGTGCTGGACGGACTCAGCACGGCGGGCTTGGACACGGGATGCCGACATGGCGTCCCGTGGTACGTCGCTCACCTCGGGAGTCAGCTTGTCGCCCAGTTGACCGACCCGGAAACCTCGCTCGCGGCTGGCCTCGAACGAGCGCTGGAACAGGTAGCGGCGCTGCACCCCGAATGCGACCTGGGCAACCCCGGGACGCCCTCAGCAACCGTCGCCGTCCTTCGGCAGCGGGAAGGGTTCCTCGATCATCTGGTCCTGGCGGACTCCCCGGTCGTCCTCGAAGGACACCAGGACTTCACGGTGATCACTGACCTCCGCGTGGACGACGTGCTTCCTGCACTGAGGGCCGAAGTTGAGCAGTACGAAACCCACACAGCAGAGCACAAAGCGGCTCTGCAGCGCTTCGTGACCGCTCAGCGGCAGACTCGCAACACATCGGCTGGTTACTGGGTGGCGGCGGCCGGTCCGGAAGCGGCAGATCACGCGCTCGTGGGCAGCACCCCCACCGACGACGTACTCGCCGCGGCGGTCCTCTCCGACGGCGCATCACGTCTCGTCACGGAGTACGGCATGGCAACGTGGCGAGAAGTCTTCACGATGCTCCGGACCGATGGCCCGAGAGATCTGATTAATGCCGTCCGGAAGGTCGAAGCCATGGATCCGACCGGACGACGGTGGCCACGCTACAAGCCGGGCGACGACGCTTCCGCCGCCTTCTGCCAGTGGTGACGATCGCGGGTCAGTGAGGGACAAACTGCGGCTTCCTCTGCCCGGTGCTGCACCACTGCGAGCAACACCGGGCACGAAGGGCGGCTCACTGACGGTGATGCCACCAGTGCAGGGCAATAGCCGTGGCGCCACTGAGGCTGGCCTTCAGGCCGATGCGGAGGAGCTCGTCCGTGGCGGAATGGTCTTCTGGTTGGGGCTCATTCTCGGAGCCCTCCTTGGCGTCGGAATGGATCTTTGGAAGCGTCCGCTTGACCGGCTGCCCGATCGAAGGCTGGAACATCGAACAGCGGCTCGCACCGAGGAATTGTGTGTGCTTCTCAGCGCCACCCCGGTGATCGGCGTCATGAGCGCCGGGTACATCGTCCGACTGGCAGGGGACGCCCTGACGGTCGCTCGCCGTGCCTCCAGAGCCCACCAAGCAGACACGCCCCCTGCCCCGCCACCTGATGGTGGCCGGGAGTAGATCCCCCATCGCCTTCTTGGTCAACGGCGTCGACTGCGAACCGGGAGCCACCCTGCAACTGAGTCGAACCGCGGTTGAGAGTGTGCCGCATCCCTGTGCAGGCGGAGGGCCATTCACATGCCCGTCAGGTCCTGGACAACCTTGCGGGCCTTGTCCGCGACGCTCACTTGCCGTCGCCCTTGGTGTCGTGATCGACGCGGATCCGGCTGAAGATGCTTCGGATCAGCTCTTCGTTGTCATTGTGGCCGTCGGCCATGTCGACCATGGCTTCGCGAATGCTGGCCAGGCCGTCGGCCAGGATCTGGGTGGACTGCTCGATCTTCTTGACATGCGGGCCATAGGCCTTGTGGAACTTCTCGCCCTGCTCGTCGTCACCCCATGGGGAGCCGACCGCAGCCAGCCCGCGTTCCAGTTTCGTGAGGGCTTGCGCGAGGGCAACGCTCTGATCATGAAAGTGAGGTGCTGTCGCCTTGAGATCGGCGATCTTGATGTCGAGTATCTAGCCGCTACCGCCCATGACTTGACGCTCCCCCTCCGTCCACTGCCCGAACGCTTGACCCTGATGATCGTCACCACTTCACAGCCCTGACCTGCGCAGAGGTCCAGCAAAGGCGTGGCGGGTGGCCGTGACCTCAGTCACTCGCAGCGGCGTGAGAGGTGTGAGCAGGCTCGCCGCGGCAGCCGACGGAGCATCGCGTCATGACGGCAGCGACGGTGTTCACCTGCCCTCATGCGCACGAGCAAAGAGCCCTTCGAGCGGCCCCGCACGGACGCAGTTCCGGGGTCGGCAACGCAGGTGCACGTCGTGCCCCGCCCGTCGCTGCGAGGTCGCGCCCTTGGGCGTGCCCTTGGACGTGCCCTTCAGAGTGAGCAACCCCGGTCAACAGCGGTGCATCGACAGTCCGGAACGTCGCCCATTGATTCGTGAATCCGCAGACCGAAGCCGTCAGACGACTGGGCCGGGCGGGCGATGCCCTCACCATGACGACCACGGGGCGTCCCACGAGTGGTTCCGTGTACGGGACTTCCTCGCGGCGACGGGAGCGCCTCTGCAACTCGCCCAGGTCAGCTGCTCCGTCTCCCGGCGCGGCGCACCGCGCGGCATCCATTTCACGGACGTGCCTCCGGGCCAGGCCACGTACGTCACATGTCTGCGCGGAACCGTCCTCGATGTCGTCGTAGACGTCCGCGCCGGTTCACCCGCCCACGGCCGGTACCAGACGGTGCGTCTGGACGAGTCGTCGGCGAGCAGGCAACCTGCCCGACCGCACCGCCTGTTCGGCGGCGTTGCCTCCTTCCGGGACGCAGGGGCTGTGGGGTCGTCGGCGGCTGGGCGGCCGGCCCGACGGAGTTCACGACGCCGTCCTGGTTCTGCGGAAAGAGGTTCATGTCTCCCGGCCGCCGTCCAGGCGCTCAGGAGCAGAGATTCACGTGCCGGACGGCCAGGACGTGTCCCGCCGCGTCGATGAGGCGGCTGCGGGCGAGGTGGCCGCCGGACACCGCATTGGTGATCGCCGTGGCGATCGCGGACGTCTGGGAGCCGACGTTGCCCCCCAGGTCGAACATGACCATGTCGGCGCCGGAGCGCAGAGCCTGGACGGCGGCGGCGGGAACGCTGAAGCCGGCGGCGGAGATCGCCTTGGCGCTGAGCGAGTCGGTGACCACGAGCCCCTTGAAGCCGAGCTTGCCGCGCAGCTCGGAGCTGATGACGGTGGGTGACAGGCTCGCCGGATTGGTGCCCAGGCCCGGCACGATGTTGTTGGAGACCATGATGGCCGGGGCACCGGCCTTGATGGCCGCCGTGAACGGCGGGACGCCCACCTTCTGCAGAGTGGACCAGGGCAGGGTGTGGGCAGGGCCGAAGTCGGAGTTGTAGCTGGAGCCGCCGAGGCCCGGGAAGTGCTTGACGACAGGTATCACGTGTCCGGCGCGCAGCCCGTTCATGTACGCGACGCCGTCCTTGGAGACCACCGAGGTGCTGCCGCTGAAGGACCGCCATCCGTCGGGGTTGGTATGGCTGGGGGCAACGTTCCTGCCGTCGACGTCGACCACCGGCGCGAGGTCCATGTCGACCTGGTTGGCCGACATCTTGGTGGCGACCTCCGTGACGTTCTGCTGGATCTGGGCCGGGGTCCAGTGCGTGCCCATGTACGCGGCCCAGGGCAGGGACCCGACGAGGTTCGCCATGCGCTGGATGCCGCCGCCCTCCTCGTCGGTCATCACCAACAGGCCCAGGTGGCCGGGGACATGGGACTTCAGGGTGGTCAGCCGGGAGCCGAGGTCGGACGGCGCCTTGCTGCCGAACAGCAGCACACCGCCCGCGCCGGCGCTCACCTCTGAAGTGACGTCGGACACCGAGGTCTCCGACACCGGGACGGCGATGGTCAGCATGGCGAGCCGGTGGTTCGACCACCCGGCCAGCTTCGTGCTGTTGGTGCACGCGGTGGAGGCGGTGGTGAGGTGCGGAGCGAACGGCGAAGGTGAGGAGGAAAGCGCGGCGGGCGGGGCGGGGGACACGCCGGAGCCGCTGGAGTGCGGGGCCGCCTTGGGGGTGCCCGTGCCACAGCCCGCCAGGAGCATCGCCGCCACGGCGGCTGCGGTGCTCAGTCTTCGCGCGTTCGTGGCCCGGCCGGGGAGCCGCGGCGGTGCTGTCGCGCTGGTGCGGTCGCGGTACGACGGGAGATTCATCGCCCGGCCTCCTTCGGGAAGACGCGACAGTGCCCGTCGCGCTGAGGGCCGTATGAGCATGAGGTGGGCTTTGCGAAGCGTGAGATGCGCGCCAGGCCGCATGTGTTCGCTGGTCCACGTCGGACTACCAGCATCTCGCGCCTCGGAGTCGGCCGGAAGTCGAGCCGACGTGAGTCGGGGCGTGCCTTCGAGCGCGGACGACCCGGGTCGCAGCACCGTTCACGGTGGGACGGGTGTGGGGCGGTGACGCCCTCGGGCCGGGAAACGGCAGGTCAGGGCAGCCCCAGCGCGGCCTGTGGATCTTCCGGCGCACCGCCTGCCGACCTGCCCGGGAACGCTCCGCGGCCGGGAGGAATCCGGGAGAAGATCTTCTCCCGGTGTCGTCTCAGAACCTCCTAAGAGCCCGCCGCACCAATGGCCTGACCTGCACAAATGTCCCTCGCCGGTGAAGACGGAGACGCGCTGTCCGCAAAAATGCCACGCCGCGGCGCTGGTCGTCGGGGTGGGGAAGGAGCAGCGTTGATCTTTGTCGGGTGCTCGCGCTGCTCGTGGGCGGCGCCTTCATGGCGGTGGCATGCGGCTGTCGCGGTGGCGACGTGTGGGTGTGGGACTGGGCGCCGCCGGTGACCAGGCAGCGGACCCGGTACGGAACACCCTGGAGGAGCCTCACCAGCATGCGGATCCAGTTCGGCATCCTGGGAGCGCTGTTCCTGGGGTCCGGGCTGCACGCACTGGTGCGCCGACGGCCGCACGGACCCCGAAGGGTCGGGCTCTCCCTCTCGGCGGGCCGCCATCGAGTGCAGGCAGTGTACGCACCGGTGATCAAGGTCGGAGGCGGGTCTCCGCACGTCCGGTGCCCCCTGTGCGGTGGAGCGCAGAAGGGGCCGGACTGGCGGCGCGGCGCGGTGTCGCCGTCTGCGCGGAGTCGCCGTCGGCGCGGAGTCGCCGTCGGCGCGGAGTCGCCGTCGGCGCGGAGTCGCCGTCGGCGCGGAGTCGCCGTCGGCGCGGAGTCGCCGTCGGCGCGGTGTCGCCGTCGGCTACGGCACGGTGGCGGCGGGCTCGGTCGCCCGGTGGGGCCGGAACTCGTGTTCCTGGGCGCGGTGGTAGCCGCGGCGGTCGTACCAGCGGCAGACGGCCCAGCCAAGGAGCAGGGCCCCGGCCGCATAGGCGCCCAGTACCAGCCACGCCAGGTGGACCCGGTCGCCCTGGCCGTCGAAGAACAGCAGTGATCGCACCCCTTCGACGACGTGACGTGCGGGCAGCGCCTTGCCCAGGGAGTCGTATCCGCCGGGGAGTTCCTCCGCCGGGATGGCTCCCGCGGACAACGGGACGCCGACGAGGGTCACCGAGAACAGGGCGAGGAGCTGGCCGAGCGCCCCGAACACGGCGAACAGGGCGAGGGTCAGCAGGGAGACGGCCGCGCAGGCCGTGCTGCAGAAGAGCACGTACTGCCCGGTGTCGCAGGGTCGGACGCCGGTCGTCCACAGCCCGACACCGGCGACGACAGCACCCGCCACGCATCCCATCGCCGCACCGAGCACCGCCTTGGCCAGGAAAGTCGACGAACGGGTGATCCGGATGACGGGTTGGACGATGCGACGGGGGCCGATCTCCAGGGGGAGGTAGCCGAGCCTCGCGTCGACGAACGACGTCAGCAGGGTGGCCGGCAGCAGGCCCGAGATGAGCAGCGCGATGGCAATGTAGAGCGGAAATGCCCCGGCAGCAGCTCCGACGTCCCCGGAGGGCGGTTGCCGTACGACGGTGGTCGCGCCGACCGGGTCGCCGAGCAGGGCCAGGAGACCGGCCGACGCCGCCCCGGCCTTCGGCGGAGCCTTGTGGGTCCGGGAGGCGCCGGGAGTGCCGGGGGTCCCGGAGGCGCCGGAAGTCCCAGAGGTGCCGGAGGTCCCGGAAGTGCGGGAGGTGCTGGGGGTCCCGGGCGTTCCGGGCGTTCCGGAGGTGCCGGAGGTGCCGGGCTGCTCGGCTCGTTGCCCGTCCGGGGCGGTGGCTCCGGAGTCGGCGGCGGAGGCCGTGGGAGCCTGTCCGTTCCCGGTGCCCATCCCGGTGCCTGCCCCGGTGCCTGCCCCGGTGCCTGTCCCGGTGCCTGTCCGGGGCGCGGGCGCGCCCGGCTTGCTCCGGGCGGCGGCCGACGCCTGCGCCGTCAGCTGTGTGCCGAGACGCTTGGACGCCTCCGCCACGGTCAGCCGCATCACCTTGTCGGTCACCGAGGCCGCCACGCCGCTCACCCCTCTGGGCTCGACGAGCTGCATCACCGGGCGCCCGGCGTGCTGCCCCGTGCCGAGCAGCGACATGGCGCGGCCGGTGAAGTCACGCGGCACCACCAGGGCCCCGTACGCGTCCTCGGCGTCGAGCATCCGCCAGGCGTCCCGGCGCGTGCGCACCACGCTCCAGTGCACACGGCCGTCCTTGTGCGCGGCGCGTGTGATGGCGTCGGCGAGCTTGCTGCCCAGGTTCACCGTGCCGTGGGGGCCGGTGGCCCCCTGGTCCTCGGTGACCAGGACGAGCGGCAGGTTGCGCAGATGGCCGTCGGGGTCGGAGGCCGGTCCCAGATAGCTGACGGTGCTCAGGGCGGCGAGCAACGACCCGATGAGCACGACGATCCATGCCCTGGGCTGTCTCCATAGTGTGCTGGCCCGCAAGGGAGCCACCTCCATCGGTTTGGAGAGAAACAGGAAGATCAGGCCGTGCGGCGGGCCGACCGGTCCGCAGGCCGTTCGAGGCCCAGTCGTCGGCGCAGCGTGCGTGGGCCACGCGACAGGCCGGGCACCAGCCGGTGCCGGCGCAGCATCGGCAGCGTCCGGCCGACGAAGAGTTCCAGCGCCGCCGGGCCGCCGGGCAGGTCGATCAGGAGGCCTGCGGGCCGCTCCTCGTGCAGCAGCCGCCGGATGCGTTCGACGGTTTCCCCGGACGGCTCGGTGGCGACGGACAGGGGGGCGATCCGGGGCGTCCGGGAGGGGGAGGGGCAGTCCGTGACCTGGTAGTCGGGCAGGCCGGGAGCGTCGGCCGAGGTGTTCCAGGGGGCCAGTGTGAGGGGATGGCCCTGCGGAGGCCGGGCGATGTTCAGCGGACCGGCCACCTGGTAGTGGGGACCGTCGTGGTCGATGCGGTGCATGCCGTCGGTCCTGAAGTAGACGCCGGAGGCCCGGTCGTGCACGAAGGCGTCGTCGTCGAAGCTGTCCCACAGGCCCGCGAGCACGCCCAGGTACTCCTCGGCGCGTCGGTGCGCCTCGGCGCGTCGGTGCGCCTCGGGTGCCTCGTGCAGGGCCGGCAGGCCGCCTGCTCGCTCCGTGTCGTCCGGCTGCGGATCCAGCAGCACCCCGGCGCGCCCGCCGGACATGATGTCGAGGGTCGCCAGCTCGCGCGCCAGGTGGTACGGCTCGTGAGAGGCGGGGGACGCCTCGGCGATCAGGCCGATGCCCGTGGTGCGGGGGGCGATGACCGCGAGGAGAGCGGTGGGTTCCAGCGCCGCCGAGCCGACGGTGTCGTTCCTGCGCACGACGAGTGCGTCGATCTCCGCCCGGTCGGCGGCGACCGCCGCGTCGGCGAGCCGGCGCAGCCACGGCCCGGCCTCGCCTCCCGGCAGGGAAGCGTCTGACTCCGTGCCCGGCGGTGCCGTACCCGGCCGCGGGGTCGGGGGCAGGGCGACGAACAGCCGCACGGGGGTGGGGTCCGGTTCAGGCATGGATGCCTCCGGTGGCGCGTGCGTGGCTCGGCAGTCCGAGGTTCTGCCGCAGGTCCCTGCCGTCGTAGGCGTTGGGGAAGAGTCCGCGGCGCCACAGTTCCGGGATCACGTGGTCGACGAAGTCGATGAGGGGCCCCGGCAAGAAGGGGAAGGAGATCATGAAGCCGTCCGCTCCCCGCTCCTCGTACCACTCCTGCATACGGTCGGCGATCTGGGCCGGGGTGCCGGCGACGATCTGACCGCTGAGGAAGTGCTCGGCGAGCTGACGGATCGTGAAGCCGTGTTCCTCCGCCATCCGGATCAGCAGTTCCCGGCGGCTCTGGCTCCGGTTGGTCGGCGGGATCTCGGGAAGCGGTGCGTCCAGATCGTGGCCGCGCAGGTCGGTCCCGAGGTTCTCCTGCAGCCACTGGCGGGCCACGTCCTCGTGGACCAGCTCCCGCAGCGTCGCCAGATGGCCCCGCGCCTCGGCCTCGGTGCTCGCCACCAAGGGCCAGAAGGCGGGCCAGATCTGCACGTGCTCGGGCCGGCGACCGGCCGCCCCGGCCCTGTCCTTCACCTCGGCGTAGAACCGGCGGGCGCCGGGCAGGTCGCGCTGGTCGGTGAAGACGACGTCCGCGTAGCGGGCGGCGAAGTCGATGCCCGCCGGGGACGCACCCGCCTGGAACAGGACGGGACGGCCCTGCGGCGGTGCGGGGATGCCCCGCGCCCGGCCGAGGCGCGCCGCGTCCCACAGGGCGAGGACCTCGTCGACGGAGCGTTCCGCGAGTTCGTACCTCATGCCGTGCGGGACGGGCGTGCGGCCGAAGTTCGCCGCTTCCTGCGGCAGGACGGACGTCACGATGTCCCATCCGGCCCGGCCACCGGAGATCGCGTCGAGCGAGGCGAACCTGCCCGCCAGCCGGTGTGCCGGCCAGTAGGTCGTGGAGCCGGTCGCGACGAGTCCGATGTGCTCCGTGGCACCGGCCAGCCCGGCCAGGAGGACCATGGGCTCGAAGTGGTCGGCCCTGGCGGCCTTGTTGAGGCCGGGGCCCTCGCCCCAGGGCGCGAGCAGGTCGGGGCGGAAGATCGCGTCGATCCTGCCCCGCTCCAGCTCCATGGCCAGGAACTCGTGGAAGGGGTAGTCGAGTTGGCCCGAGGCGGCGCCCTGCGGGTGACGCCATCCGGCCCAGTGGCCGCCGGAGCCGTGCAGCAGAACTCCCAGTGCGAGCCGCCCGGTGAGCGCGTGCGGCATTGCGGTCTCTCCCCTCGTCGGTGGGTGTGGTGAGGTCTCGCCCCGGCGTCCGGGGCGTTCGGTCGGCCGATCGCGGCCAGGGGTGTCAGGGGCGCCAGGGACGTCAGGAGCCTCAGGAGCCTCAGGGGGTCAGAGGTGTCAGGGACGTCAGGAGCCTCAGGGGGTCAGAGGTGTCAGGGACGTCAGGAGCCTCAGGGGCGTCAGAGGTGTCAGGGGCGTGGCGGAGGCCGGTCCGTGCGGCCGGGTGCAGCCGCCCGGGGAGCGACGAGGTCTCTCACCGTCCGGCGGCCCCGGCCACGGGCGCGGTGTCCGCGGCGGTCACGGGCACGGTGTCCGCGGCGGTCACGGGGCCGGTGTCCGCCGCGGTTACGGGGACGGTGTCCGCCGCGGCCGCTTCGGCGAGGGACGCCAGGAGACGGGGCACGGTCCCGTCCTGCCAGGGGAAGAAGTGGCCGCCGGCGAGGACGCGCAGGCCCTGCCACTGCCGGGCGTGGCGCTGCCATGCGGCCACGTCGCCCGGTGGATGGACCACGTCCTGGTCACCGGCCAGCGCGTACAGCGGGACGGTCACGTACCGCGTCGGCGAGGTACGGGCCCGCGCCAGGAGCCGGAAGTCGGCCTGGAGCGGGTGCAGGACGAGGGCTCGCATCTGCGGGTCGGCGAGCACCTCGGCGGGAGTCGCTCCGAGCTCGGCCACATGGTCGAGAAGAGCGTCGGGGTCGTCCGCGAGTTCGTGGTCGGCGCGGGCGTCCAGGAGTTCCGGGGGGCCCATCGCCGAGATCACCAGTGCCCGTGGCGGTGTGCCGAGTTCGCACAGCGTGTGGCAGAGCTCGTGGGCGAGGAGCCCGCCCATGCTGTGCCCGAAGAGGATCAACGGCGCGGCGGGATCGCCGAGGCGCGGCAGCAGGTCCGCGACGACGTCCGCGGCGCTCTCGTGCGGCTGCTCGGCGAGTCTGCGGCCGTGGCCGGGCAGTTCGGGTGCGATGAGCTCGCACGTCTGCGGCATGAGTGTGGACCAGGGACGGTAGGCATCGGCGGATCCGCCGGCGAAGGGCAGACAGACGACACGGGCTTTCATGTGATTCCCCCTGAGCGGGTCTGGACGCCGGGTGGAGGCGGTCCGCCGGACCGGACGTCACCGGAACGACCCCGCGATCAAATGCAACGCAACGGTGCGTTGCCATCCTAGGATGGCGCTAAACTTAACGCAACACAACGTTGCGTTCGGTTCGTTGGGCCGGTCGGAGGTCGCGATGCCAGCAGGTGGAACCAGGTCGGACGGACGGTCGACCGCCAGACAGGGAGGGCCCCGCCGCAAGGACGAGATCTTCGCCTCCTGCCTCGATCTGCTCACCACCCAGGGCTACGACGGGCTCACCATCGAGGGTGTCGCCCAGCGCTCCGGGGTCAACAAGACGACCATCTACCGCTGGTGGCCGTCGAAGTCCGAGCTGCTGCGCGACGCCCTGCTGAACTCGGGCATGCCGTCCCTGGACCTGCCCGACTCCGGAAGCCTCGAGGGCGACCTGAACCACCTCGCCACACAGCTCCAGGCACTCCTCGACGAGTCCCGCACGAGCGCGGTGGTGGAGGCGGCCCTGGTGGGGGCGGTGCGCCACCAGGCCATGCGGGAACTCGTGACGCACTTCCTGGAGGACCGGCTCGGACGCCACCAGCCCATCTTCGCCAGGGCCGTGGAGCGCGGGGAGCTGCCCGCCGACTTCGATCCGGCCCTGCTGGTGGACGCCATGGCCGGGGCGCTGTGGATCCGCCTGCTGGTGCGCCGCAAGCCGGCCGAGAGCGGGTTCACCGATCGGCTGATCTCGATGCTGCTGCAGGGCATCTGAGCCCGGCGCGCCGGTCACCCGCCCCGTCCGACGAGGCGGGCCGGCGCCCCTCCCCGAGCGACGAGGCGGGCCGGTACCCCTCGCCGAGCGACGGGGTGGGCCGGCACCCCTCCCCGACGGGCGAGGCAGCGCCCGGCGGTGGACCGGGGGGGATCAACCGCCCAGTGCGGCTTTGAGCCGGCCGAGCGTGGTCCGCATGCCGGCCCGGTTGACCTCCGCCCGGTCGGCCGGTCGCGTGCCGGTGAAGACCCGCCCGAGGAACTCCGCAGTCCGGGCGCCGGGGCCGGTGCGCAGGTCCTCCCAGTACTCGGTGACCCTGGTGGCACCCCCCTCCGGCTGGAAGCGGTACCCCCACAGGGCCACCGGCAGACCGAACGCGGTGACCCGGAAGGCGAACTCGTCCGGCTGCTCGGCCCTGACCACCCGGCAGGTGGTGAACCAGACCAGGAACCCCTTCCGGTTGAACCCGACGAACCCGGTCCCCGCGCGCACCCGTCGACCGCGGATCCACACGCCGAAGCACTCCGGGCTCCACTTCCCCATGTTCCGCAGGTCGCAGACCGCGGCGTACGCATCCTGGGCGGACGCGTCCACAAGGACGCTCTCCTCGACCTTCCACAGTCGTTTCACCATGACCCCCGAGCGGATTCCAGTTGTGCCACGAGTCCGGATCGGCCGGACGCCCGTCGGTGCGAACTCCGGGCCCGGCCAAGGGGCCTGGGCAGCGGAACGCCTTGACGGTCGGACGGCGGCGCTCCTACTGTAGAACGAGCCGGATCGTTCTACAACGCCTTCGGGCAGGCCGAGCGCCGGCTCGCCGTACAGCGGTGACGGGAGTGACCGACCAGGGGAGACGCCCCGGCCGACGAGGGCCGGGCCCCCGTTCTCCGGTGCCGTGCCCCACCCGACCGGCAGGCGGAACTGCAACTGCCGCCGGGAGCCCGGATTCTGCACGGTTCGCCGGGGGGTTCCGCACCGAGGGCACCCGAGGTCCCGGACGACCGGTCACCGGACAACAGGTGCTCCCCCGCCCGGCGTTCCCGGCGCACTCCCCAGTGCCTTCCGGTGGTGCGGCACAGCACCCCGGCGGCGGCACGCCCCACCCGTCCCAGCCCCAATGGAACACGACCCGAAGGACCGTACTGTGACCGAAATCCCCTTGGAAGCCGACTGGGACAACGCCCCGGGCGTGCTCGAAGGCGCCCGCGACCTCGAACTGACCCCCGCGATGTGCGACCTGCCGTACTGGTTCGAGCACGTGGCCGGCTCCATGCTGCGCCGCCTGTCGGACGGCACCGTGAAGGCCGCGGCCCCGACGGACGCCGTTGTGCGCCCGGGTCCGATGCGTGAGGCGCTCATCGACGAGTTCACCTTCCGGACGCTGGCCGAGGAGAAGGCGACCCGTGCGCTGTCCTTCCTCGTCTTCCACGCCCCGGACCGGGACTGTCTGGAGTTCTACGCCACCCAGCTCGTCGACGAGGCCCGGCACGCGCGCGTGTTCCGCGACCATCTGCTCGTGGCGGGGGTGTCCGACGAGGAGATCTCGGCCGCGGTCGCCCGGACCGCGGCGACCTCCGGGGCCGCCGTCCTCGATCCCCTGGAGGAGTTCGGTCTCGGAGTACTGCGGGACCGGCAGGACTTCTACGGCGGTGTCCTCGTCCTCACCGTCCTGGTCGAGGGGATCCTCGCGCCCGCGGCCGAACTCAGCGAGCGCAAGTGGAAGGTGCTGGACCCCTCCGCCGCGCTGGTCGAGCGCGGAGCGAACATGGACGAGATCCGGCACCTGGCCGTGGGCAGCGCCGTCATACGCCAGTACCTCACCCGGCGGCCGGAGGCGCGGGCCGGGCTGGTCGACCTGGTCCGGGAGGGGCGGCGGCTGTGGGAGGAACTGCCCATGCAGGAGGTGCTGTACCGGCGGGAGTCGCTCTTCCAGGAAGGGCTCGCCGAGCACGGTCACCTGCTGGGCGACTACGAGATCTGGCCGGGGCGGCGGCTGGTGGACACCGGCATCGAGGAGCGGATGGAGGCCGCCGAACGCTGGTCGCGCGAGACGCAGGACGCCCGGCTGAAGTACATGCTCCTGGACGAGGCGCTGTGACGGCCGACCCGGGTGGGACCGGCGCCTGGCGGATTCCGCTGCCCGGTGGGCAGGGCGGCGCACAGTACCTCGCCGCGACCGTCACCGACCCCGGGCCCGCACCGCGGGCCGTGGTCGTGATCTGGCCGGCGCTCGGTGTGAAGGCCTCCTACTACGCGCCGTTCCGCGACCAGCTGGCACGCAGGGGCATCGCCTCCGTCGCCGTCGACCTGCGGGGCCAGGGCGACAGCCGCCCGCGCGCCGGCCGGGCCACCCGGCACGGCTACCACGAGCTGGCGACCCGCGACTGGCCCGCCGTCATCAGCGCGACCCGCGAACGCTTCGGCCCCCGCATCCCCCTGTACCTGCTCGGGCACAGCATCGGCGGACAGGTCAGCGTCATGCACACGGCCCACGACCCCGGGAGCGCGGACGGCGTCATCCTCGTCGCGGCCGGTTCCGTGGACCACCGGGGCTTCTCCGGCCCGGACCGGCTGCGGGTGCTGGCGAGCACCCAGTTCATCTCCCTGGTCGCCCGGCTCTGGGGCTACTGGCCGGGACACCGGCTCGGCTTCGGCGGGCGGCAGTCCGCACGGCTCATGCGGGACTGGGCGAGGATCTGCCGCACGGGCCGCTTCGCCCCCGCCGGGTCGGGCTTCGACTACGAGACGGGCATGGCGCAGGTCGCCCTTCCCGTGCTGGCGGTCTCCGTCGAAGGCGACCGGCTGGCTCCCGGCCGGGCGGTGGACCGCCTGTGCGCCAAACTGCCCTCGGCGACGATCGACCGCTGGCACTTCCGCCCGGAGCACGGCGGCCGCGTCGACCACGTCAGATGGGCGCGCTCCGGTGAGGGCATCGCGGAGCGGATCTCCGACTGGCTCGCACAGCGGCACACGGTCTGAGACAGGATCCTGCGAAACAGGACCGGGGCGGCTGCCGCGTCACACCAGCCGGCCGCCGCCCCCGGCCCGCCCCCAGGCCACGTAGGCCGCAGCCGCCGCCGCGGGGGGGGGGGGGGGCCCCTGGTCGTCGGGCACGGCCCCCCCGGCATCGG
>NZ_JBFAET010000182.1:0-18184 GCF_040642095.1 Streptomyces sp. NPDC020362 | reverse complement strand
AAACGCCCGGTTACATTCCGAACCCGGAAGCTAAGCCTCACAGCGCCGATGGTACTGCAGGGGGGACCCTGTGGGAGAGTAGGACGCCGCCGAACAAATTTTGAAAAGGTCGGATCCTGAACTTCGGTTCAGGGTCCGACCTTTTTACGTTTTGCTTAACGTGTCGTTCACGTTGCGCCCGCAGCATCCAGCACATGGGTACTGCTGCAATGCTCAGGGCCGCCGGCGTCGGAGTCGGTGACGAGGTCGTCGTACCAGCCTTCGGGAACGTCGAGGTGGCCGAGGCCGTAGCCGTGGCGGGTGCGCTCCCGGTGTTCGCCGACATAGATCCGGTCACCTACTGCCTGGACCCGTCCGCCGTGGAAGCGGCCATAACGTCCCGTACGGCGGCGGTCGTTGTCGTCCACCGCTTCGGACGGCGTGCCGACATCGCGCGGTTGCTCGAAGTCGGACAGCGGCACGGGGTGCTTGTGCTGGAACAGGGTGAGTCCGAGGCCCCGTACGACGAGATGGCGCAGCGCAGGGAGCGGGCCGCGTACCTCGACGCCAAGCTCAAGGGCGTACAGACGCCCGACGGCGGTGACGGACACACCTACCAGCAGTACGTGGTGCGGGTGCCGGGCAATGGCAGGCCGGACCGCGATGCGTTCGCCCGGGCTCTGCGGGCCAAGGGAGTCGAATGCCGGGTACCGGTGAAGACGCCTGTGCACCGGCTGCCCGAATTCCGGCGCTGTGTGGCGTTGCCGGAGAGCGAGCGGGCCGCGGACGAGACTCTTGCGCTGCCCGTGGACGCCTCGCTGACGAAGCGTGAGATGCAGCGGATAGTCTCAGCCTGCAACGCCCTCGGCGGCCTGCTGCAGCCCGCCTTCTGATCGGCCGCCGAACGAATTTGGGAACTCGGGCCTGTTCAGGGTACTCTTTTCTTGTCGCCGCGAGGGAAACCTCGAAAGCGACAGGCCCCTATAGCTCAGTCGGTAGAGCGTCTCCATGGTAAGGAGAAGGTCAACGGTTCGATTCCGTTTGGGGGCTCCGGAGGAAAGGCCTCGCCCGTACGGGCGGGGCCTTATTGCATGTCCGTGTGCCCCGGGCGGGCCCGGGGGCCTCAGTCCTTCTGAAGCCCCGGGACCCGCATCGCCAGAATCGCCATGTCGTCGGACGGGGCGTCGGACGCGAAGCGTTCCACCGCGCGCATGATGCGTGCCGCCACCGCGCCCGCCGTGAGGCCCGTGCAGGTGGTGAGGACGTCGGCGAGGCCGTCGTCGCCCAGCATGCGCGTGCCCTCGCGGCGCTCGGTGACGCCGTCCGTGACGCACAGGAGGACGTCACCGGGGTCGAGGGTGACCGTCTCCTCGTACAGCTCGAGGTCTTCGATGACACCGAGCAACGGCTGGGGTTCGGCCGATGCGACCACCGTGCCGTCCTGGCGCAGGCGCAGGGGGAGCGGGTGGCCGGCGCAGACGACCTTCAGCTCGGCACTGCCGTCCGCCTGCGGGCGCAGCTCCCCGTACAGCAGCGTCAGGAAGCGGCTGCGGTCGCCCTCGTCGAGGATCGCGGAGTTGAGGCGCTCCAGGACCGCCGGGCCGGAGAGTCCCTCGCGGGCCAGCAGGCGCAGGGCGTGCCGGGCCAGGCCGGTGACCGCCGCCGCGTTGGGGCCCGTACCGCAGACGTCTCCGATGGCGAAGCCGTAGGCGCCCTCCCCGATGGGGAAGACGTCGTAGAAGTCGCCGCCGACCTCGTTGCCCTCGCCGGCCGCTCGGTAGATGACCTCGACCTCGACGCCGTCGATGTGGGGCGTGCCGGGCGGCAGCAGGCTGCGCTGGAGGGCCTGGCTGATGGCCGTGCGCTCCGAGTACAGCCGGGCGTTGTCCAGGGCGAGGGCGGCCCGGCGGCTGAGGTCCTCGGCGAGTTCGAGGATCTCCTGCCGGAAGTGCTCGTCGGTGGGCTTGCCGAGGGTCAGCATGCCGATGACACGGTTGCGCGCCACGAGCGGCAGGACCACCGTCTCGCCGCCGACCGCGGAGGCCGTGGCGAGGGTGGGGCCGATGCCCGCGGTGACCTGGTGGACGGGCCCGCCGGTCAGACCGAGGCTGCGCATCGAGGTGCGCAGGGCCGCCTGGTGGGCGACCTCCCCGGGGGCGGTCCAGACCCGGGCGCCGGGTGTCGGAACCGGGTCGGGCGGGGGCATCTTGGACAACAACGACTTGATGCCGTCGATGAGTTCCTCGTCCTCGTGCAGCACGTACGACAGGTACGGCTCGGAAGCCTGGTCGGCGATCGTGTAGACCGCGCACCAGGTCGCCAGGGTCGGAACGGTCATCTGGGCCATCAGGGCCAGGGTCTGGTCGCGGTCGAGGGTGCCGGCCAGCAGGTCGGAGGCCTCGACGAGGAAGCTCAGGGAGCCGCGGCGCAGCCGCTCCAGCTCGCCCAGGCGGGCCGATTCGACGGCCAGGGCAATGCGGTCGGCGGCGAACTGCAGGCGCAGCGCCTCCTCGTTGGAGTACCGGCCCGGTGCCTCGGCCGCGACGCCCAGGGAGCCCGTGAGGCGGCCCTCGACCTTGAGCGGGACGGTGACCACCGAGCGCATGCCCGTGCCGGACAGCAGCGGTACGGCACCGGGCACGGCGGTGAGGTCGTCGTGGACGGCGGGCATGCGGGCCGAGCCGTAGCGCCCGGGGCCCGCCTCGACGGGGACGCGGGCGAAGCGCTGGCGGGCGGAGGGCAGTCCGGTGGAGGCGCGGACCTCCAGCTCCGTCTCGTCGTCGGTCGCAAGGAGCAGGAAGGCGGAGTCGCCGTCGAGCATGTCGCGGGCCCGCTCCACCGTGCGCTGCAGCAGGCCGTCGAGATCGTCCGGGGCCGGGGAGCCGATGAACACCTCGAAGGGGTCGGTGTTCTGGCCGTCGGAGGCCGGTGACGGGTCGGTGGACGGGACGCGCGTGGGTGTCTGCAGGACGGCGCGTTCGTGGTCCCGGACCAGGAGGCAGACGGTGGAGGGTTCGCCGCCGGTGTCGCGGACTCTGAGGTGGGAGGCGTACACCGGGGCCACCCGGCCGTCGGCACCGCGGACGCCGTAGCTGCCCTCCCAGCGCGAGAGCTGGAGGGCCTCGGCGATGCCCGTCCCGGTGCCCGGGGTGTGCGGCCAGGCGGCGAGGTCGGTGAGGGGCTTGCCGATGACGTCGTTCGAGGCGTAGCCGAAGAGTTCCTCCGCGTCCTCGTTCCAGGCGCTGATGGACCCTTTTCGGTCGATCTGGAGGACTGCGACGCGGACCCGGCCGTCGGCCAGCGGGAGCAGGTCTGCGGGGAGGGCGGGGCCGGCGGCGCGGGTGCCGACCGGACGTTCGGGCAGATCGAGGTGGAACCAGACGTTCTTGTGCGTGGGCGTGTAGTCCACGCCCCAGCGGGCGGCCAGGGCCGCGCACAGCTGGAGGCCGCGGCCGCCCTCGCGGTCGGGGCTGCCCATCGATGCGGGGGAGCTCTGGAGGGGGACCTCGCGCTCCGGGTAGCGGTCCGCGACCTCGACGCGCACGCCGTCCTCGGTGCGCAGGCACAGGAGCTCCGCGTGCGTGCCCGCGTGCACCACCGCGTTGGTGACCAGTTCGCTGGTGAGGACCACCGCATCGTCGACGATGTCGGCGAAGCCCCAGCCCTGGAGGGTGTCGCGGACGAAGGAGCGGGCGGTCGCCACCGACCGCCCGACGGGCTCGAAACTGGCGGCCGCGCGCGCGGTGATCACAGAACTCCTCGGCCGGTTGTCGACGTGCAGGGCTGCATGGCCGACCGGCTCGCGCCGCTGATGCGGCATCCGCTCGCCCGTCGGCCGTGGCTCCGGGGAATGTCCCCCCGGGATCAGTCCGGTGGTCATGGTCTGCGGCCGCCCCTCCGATGCCCGCTCGTTCTCGTGCCACCGCCCAGGCCGGTCGGAGCCGGTGCGGCTGGACAGCCGGATGCAAGGTTACTTACCTTCGCCGTCCGAGCGGATGCCGGTCGCCGGTGATTACGCCCCCAGGGTGTGCGGACGATGTGCGAAGCTGCCGAACTGTTATGGCCTGGTTCGGCCGGGGTGAAACACTGGGCAAGCTTCTGATGAAGGTCCGACCAGACTGCGTGTGTTCCGTGTACGGCGGGCAGCAGCCTCTGGTGTGGCCGGATCTCGTCTGGCAGAAATACCGAGCAGTAATGGGTACGCGGAAGTGGCCGGTGGGCCGGGGAACCGGAACACCGGGGCGATGCGGCCGAGCACGGCAGTAACGGTCTACCCCTTCGGGAGGGACACAGTGGAGTCTGGCGCAGCGACGCGGGGGACGAAGACGCGCGCGAAAGGCGGACCGTCCCTGGGCAGGCGTGGAGGGACCACCGCCGTCGACACGGCTGCCCTTGACCGGCTGCTGGCGGCCCTCGTGGCGATGCGGGACGGCAACTTCCGCAAGCGGCTCACGGTGTCCGGCGACGGCGTGATGTCCGAGATCGCGGCCGTCTTCAACGAGGTGGCCGACCGGAACATGCACCTGACCGGTGAGCTGTCGCGGGTACGGCGCATGGTGGGGCGTGAGGGAAAACTCACGGAACGGCTGGAGACG
This sequence comes from Streptomyces sp. NPDC020362, assembly GCF_040642095.1. Taxonomy (NCBI): domain Bacteria; kingdom Bacillati; phylum Actinomycetota; class Actinomycetes; order Kitasatosporales; family Streptomycetaceae; genus Streptomyces; species Streptomyces sp. NPDC020362. The sequence continues at coordinate 13,610 of NZ_JBFAET010000182.1, read as the reverse complement.
GGCGCCTGCGAGGGCTCCTGGGCGACCGCCATCGACAACTCCAACGCCCTGGTCGACGATCTCGTCTGGCCCGTGTCCGAGGTCAGCCGGGTGCTGACGGCGGTCGCGGAGGGCGATCTCTCGCCGCGCATGGATCTGCGCACACAGGCGCCGGACGGCACGGGGCACCCGCTGCGGGGCGAGTTCCTGAAGGTCGGCCGTACCGTCAACAACCTGGTCGACCAGCTGTCGACGTTCACCGACGAGGTCACGCGCGTGGCCAGCGAGGTCGGCACCGAGGGCAAGCTGGGTGGCCAGGCCCGGGTGCGGGGCATGTCGGGTTCGTGGAAGGACCTCACGGAGTCCGTCAACACGATGGCGAACCGGCTGACCGCACAGGTGCGCGACATCGCCCTGGTGACGACGGCGGTCGCCCGGGGTGATCTGTCCCGCAAGGTCACCGTGCACGTCGCCGGCGAGATGCTGGAGCTGAAGAACACCGTCAACACGATGGTGGAGCAGCTGTCTTCCTTCTCCTCGGAGGTGACCCGGGTCGCCCGTGAGGTGGGCACCGAGGGCATCCTGGGCGGGCAGGCGCAGGTGCCCGGTGTGGCCGGTGTGTGGAAGGAGCTGACCGACTCCGTCAACACCATGGCGGGCAACCTGACCGCACAGGTGCGCGGGATCTCCCAGGTGACGACGGCCGTCGCCAACGGTGACCTGTCGCAGAAGGTCACCGTGCCGGCGCGTGGCGAGGTCGCACAGCTCGCCGAGACGATCAACCAGATGACCGAGACGCTGCGGATCTTCGCGGACGAGGTCACGCGCGTGGCCAACGAGGTCGGCGCCGAGGGGCGGCTCGGCGGTCAGGCGAACGTGCCGGGCGCGGCGGGTACCTGGAAGGACCTGACGGACTCCGTCAACACGGTGTTCCGGAACCTGACGACGCAGGTGCGGGACATCGCCGCGGTGACGACCGCCGTGGCCAGCGGTGATCTGTCGCAGAAGGTCACCGTGGACGTGGCCGGCGAGATGCTGGAGCTGAAGAACACCGTCAACGGCATGGTGGACCAGCTGTCGGCGTTCGGTGCCGAGGTGACCCGGGTCGCGCGGGAGATCGGTGTCGAGGGTGAGCTGGGCGGCCAGGCGCAGGTGCCGGGCGCGGCGGGTACCTGGAAGGACCTGACGGACTCCGTCAACACCGCCTTCCGCAACCTGACCGGTCAGGTGCGCAACATCGCCCAGGTGACCACGGCGGTGGCCAACGGCGACCTCTCCCAGAAGGTCACCGTCGACGTCTCCGGCGAGATGCTCCAGCTGAAGAACACCGTGAACACGATGGTGGACCAGCTGTCGAGCTTCGCCGACCAGGTCACGCGGATGGCCCGGGACGTGGGCACGGAGGGCCGGCTGGGCGGTCAGGCCCGTGTGGACGGTGTGTCGGGTACGTGGAAGGAGCTGACGGACTCCGTCAACTTCATGGCCGGCAACCTCACGTCCCAGGTGCGGCAGATCGCCCAGGTGACGACGGCCGTGGCGCGCGGTGACCTCTCGCAGAAGATCGACGTCGACGCGCGCGGGGAGATCCTGGAGCTGAAGAACACCATCAACACGATGGTGGACCAGCTCTCCGCCTTCGCCGACCAGGTGACCCGGGTCGCCCGGGACGTGGGTACCGAGGGGCGCCTGGGCGGTCAGGCGCAGGTTCCGGGCGTCGCCGGTGTGTGGCGGGACCTCACCGACTCGGTGAACGGCATGGCGGGAAACCTCACGGCCCAGGTGCGCAACATCGCCCAGGTGGCCACGGCCGTGGCCCGCGGTGACCTCTCCCAGAAGATCACCGTGGACGCGCGCGGGGAGATCCTGGAGCTGAAGAACACTCTGAACACGATGGTCGACCAGCTGTCGTCCTTCGCCCAGGAGGTCACGCGCGTGGCGCGTGAGGTGGGCACGGAGGGCATGCTGGGCGGCCAGGCCGAGGTCCAGGGTGTCTCCGGCACCTGGAAGGACCTCACGCAGTCCGTGAACTTCATGGCGAACAACCTGACCATCCAGGTGCGCAACATCGCCGAGGTCACGACCGCGGTCGCCAAGGGCGACCTGTCCAAGAAGATCACCGTTGACGCGAAGGGCGAGATCCTCGAGCTCGTCACGACGGTCAACACCATGGTCGACCAGCTGTCCAGCTTTGCCGAGCAGGTGACCCGGGTGGCCCGTGAGGTGGGCACCGAGGGCATTCTGGGCGGCCAGGCACACGTGCCGGGCGTCACGGGCATCTGGAAGGACCTGAGCAACAACGTCAACCTGATGGCCAACAACCTGACCATGCAGGTGCGCAACATCTCCCAGGTGGCCGCGGCGGTCGCCAACGGTGACCTGACCCGGCAGGTGACCATCGAGGCGAGCGGCGAGGTCGCGCAGCTCGCCGACACCATCAACACCATGGTGAAGACGCTGAGTTCGTTCGCCGACCAGGTCACCAAGGTGGCCCGTGAGGTGGGTACGGACGGCATTCTGGGCGGCCAGGCGCACGTACCCGGTGTGGCCGGCACCTGGAAGGACCTCACCGAATCGGTGAACCAGATGGCGTCGAACCTGACCGGGCAGGTGCGCAACATCGCCATGGTCACCACGGCCATCGCCAAGGGTGACCTGACGAAGAAGATCGACATTGACGCGCGCGGCGAGATCCTCGAGCTGAAGACGACGATCAACACGATGGTCGACCAGCTGTCCAGCTTCGCCGAGGAGGTCACCCGGGTGGCCCGAGAGGTGGGTACCGAGGGGCAGCTCGGCGGTCAGGCACGCGTGCGTGACGTCGACGGCACCTGGCGGGACCTGACCGAGTCGGTGAACGAGATGGCCGGGAACCTGACCCGGCAGGTGCGTGCCATCGCGCGCGTGGCGACCGCGGTGACCCGCGGCGACCTGAACCTGAAGATCGACGTCGACGCGTCCGGCGAGATCCAGGAACTGCAGGACTACATCAACAAGATGATCGCCAACCTGCGCGACACCACGATCGCCAACGAGGAGCAGGACTGGCTCAAGGGCAACCTCGCCCGCATCTCCGCGCTGATGCAGGGACGCCGGGACCTGGAGGACGTCGCCTCGCTGATCATGAGCGAACTGACGCCGGTGGTCTCCGCGCAGCACGGCGCGTTCTTCGTGGCGATGCCCCTCATGGAGGGCCAGGAGCTCAGCGGCGACGCCGAGGACCAGTACGAGTTGCGCATGGCCGGCTCGTACGGCTACTCGATGGGGTCGATGCCGACGTCGTTCCGGCCGGGTGAGGGGCTGATCGGCACGGCCGCCGAGGAGAAGCGCACGATCCTGGTGGAGAACGCGCCCAGTGGCTATCTGAAGATCTCCTCCGGGCTCGGCGAGGCTCCGCCCGCGCAGGTGATCGTGCTGCCGGTGCTCTTCGAGGGCAAGGTGCTCGGCGTGATCGAGCTGGCCTCCTTCACGCCGTTCGCGCAGATCCAGAAGGACTTCCTCAACCAGATCGCCGAGATGATCGCGACCAGCGTCAACACCATCTCGGTGAACACCAAGACCGAGCAGCTGCTGAAGCAGTCGCAGGAGCTGACCGAGCAGCTGCGGGAGCGTTCGGCCGAGTTGGAGAACCGGCAGAAGGCGCTGCAGGCCTCCAACGCCGAACTGGAGGAGAAGGCCGAGCTGCTGGCGAGGCAGAACCGCGACATCGAGGTGAAGAACACCGAGATCGAGGAGGCGCGGCAGGTCCTGGAGGAGCGCGCCGAGCAGCTCGCGGTGTCCATGCGCTACAAGAGCGAGTTTCTCGCCAACATGTCGCACGAGCTGCGTACGCCGCTCAACTCGCTGCTGATCCTGGCCAAGCTGCTCGCCGACAACGCCGAGGGCAATCTCTCGCCGAAGCAGGTCGAGTTCGCCGAGACGATCCACGGTGCCGGCTCCGACCTGCTCCAGCTGATCAACGACATCCTCGACCTGTCGAAGGTCGAGGCGGGCAAGATGGACGTCTCCCCGACGCGTATCGCGCTCGTCCAGCTCGTGGACTACGTGGAGGCGACGTTCCGGCCGCTGACCGCGGAGAAGGGCCTGGACCTGTCCGTGCGGGTCTCTCCGGAGCTGCCGGCGACGCTGCACACCGACGAGCAGCGGCTCCTCCAGGTGCTGCGGAACCTGCTGTCCAACGCGGTGAAGTTCACCGACTCCGGGTCCGTGGAGCTGGTGATCCGGCCCGCGGGTGCGGACGTTCCGCAGACCATCCGGGAACAGCTGCTGGAGGCCGGTGCGCTGACCGACCCGCATGCCGCCCTGATCGCGTTCTCGGTGACCGACACCGGCATCGGCATCGCGGCCAGCAAGATGCGGGTGATTTTCGAGGCGTTCAAGCAGGCGGACGGCACGACCAGCCGCAAGTACGGCGGCACCGGCCTCGGGCTGTCGATCTCGCGGGAGATCGCGCAGCTGCTCGGCGGTGAGATCCACGCGCAGAGCGAACCGGGGCGCGGCTCGACGTTCACGCTGTACCTGCCGCTGCACCCCAGCGAACTTCCGCCGCAGGGCTACCAGCAGTCCGTGCCCGCGCTGCAGGCGGTCGAGCTGGTCGCTTCCGAGGCCCAGCTGTCCTCGGAGCTGTCCGCCGTGGAGATCGAGACACCGGCCGAGGTGAAGTCGTACCGGGAGACCCAGAACGGACCGGCAGCGCTCTTCCGGCGCCGGCGCCGCAGCCTGCCGTCGGCCGAGTACCGTCCCGAGCCGTGGACGACGGTCGCCGAGCAGGACAGGAGTCCGCAGCAGGCCCGCCCGGTACGGTTCGGCGGCGAGAAGGTGCTGATCGTCGACGACGACATCCGCAACGTGTTCGCGCTCACCAGCGTCCTGGAGCAGCACGGGCTGTCGGTGCTGTACGCCGAGAACGGACGCGAGGGCATCGAGGTGCTGGAGCAGCACGACGACGTGGCCGTCGTGTTGATGGACATCATGATGCCTGAGATGGACGGGTATGCGACGACCTCGGCGATCCGCCGGATGCCGCAGTTCGCCGGGCTGCCGATCGTCGCCCTGACCGCGAAGGCGATGAAGGGGGACCGGGAGAAGGCGATCGAGTCGGGTGCCTCCGACTATGTGACGAAGCCGGTCGACCCCGATCACCTGCTGGCGGTCATGCGCCAGTGGATGCGCGAGGAGTGACGCAACGGCCTCGGAACGGGTGAACGCTGCGGGAACCTCCGGTGTGCACGCGGAGTTGTCGTACCGGGAGGTCCGCGGACGTGTGGGAATCCCGGATTCCGGGAACCTTCAGGTCTCCTGCGGCGTTTCTCTTATGTGCACAGTGACATCGCGGTGACAGGGTGTGGCGACGGGCGGGGTGCGGCTACGATGACCGGCACAAGGACGGGCGGCGAAAGGGAGTCGTCCCCTGGGGCGGCGCCCGGTGTACCGCCGGGGCGAGGAGGGCGGGCCATGGTGCAGAAGGCCAAGATCCTCCTGGTCGATGACCGGCCGGAGAATCTGCTGGCGCTGGAGGCCATCCTCTCTGCGCTCGATCAGACGCTGGTGCGGGCATCGTCCGGGGAGGAAGCGCTCAAAGCACTGCTCACGGACGATTTCGCGGTCATTCTGCTGGATGTCCAGATGCCGGGCATGGACGGTTTCGAGACCGCCGCGCACATCAAGCGGCGCGAGCGGACCCGGGACATCCCGATCATCTTCCTCACCGCGATCAACCACGGCCCCCACCACACCTTCCGGGGGTACGCGGCGGGCGCGGTCGACTACATCTCCAAACCGTTCGACCCGTGGGTGCTGCGCGCCAAGGTCTCCGTGTTCGTCGAGCTGTACATGAAGAACTGTCAGCTGCGCGAACAGGCGGCGCTGCTGCGGCTCCAGTTGGAGGGCGGCGGCAAGGGCGCGGTCGGCGGCAAGGAGTCCGCGGGGCTCCTCGCCGAGCTGTCCGCGCGGCTCGCGGCCGTCGAGGAGCAGGCGGAGGCGCTGTCCAAGCAGCTGGACGACGAGTCCGCGGACGCGGCAGCGGTGGCCACGGCCGCCCATCTCGAGCGCAAGCTCACCGGGTTGCGCCGCGCTCTCGATGCCCTGGAGCCGGGCGCGGGCAACGGCAGCGCCACGGTGCCGACGCAGAACTGACGTCCGCGGGGAGCGCAGTTGCCCATGAGTGCGCGTCAGTTCTCTACCCTGCTGCGGGCGACACGAACGGGTGAAGCAGTGGGCACACGTGTCCGCTGTCGTCTCCCCCGGTAACCTCACTCCATGGCCTCACGTCCCTCCGCCGCCAAGAAGCAGCCCGCGAAGAAGGCGGCCGCTCCCGCGAAGGCTGCGGCGGGGAAGGCGGCCGCGAAGAAGAAGGCGCCCGCCAAGAAGGCGCCGGCGAAGAAGGCCGCGGCGAAGAAGGCCGCGCCTCCGCCCAAGCCGGCACCCAGCCCCACCGGGGGTGTGTACCGGCTGGTGCGCGCGCTCTGGCTGGGGCTCGCGCACGCCGTCGGCGCCGTCTTCCGGGGCATAGGGCGGGGCGCGAAGAACCTCGACCCGGCCCACCGCAAGGACGGCGTCGCGCTGCTGCTGTTCGCCATCGCGCTGATCGTCGCCGCAGGTACCTGGGCCGATCTGCGCGGCCCCGTCGGTGACCTGGTGGAGATCCTGGTCACCGGCGCCTTCGGCCGGCTCGACCTGCTGGTGCCGATCCTGCTCGCGGTGATCGCCGTACGATTCATCCGTCACCCGGAGAAGCCGGATGCCAACGGCCGGATCGTGATCGGGCTTTCCGCGCTCGTCATCGGCATCCTCGGGCAGGTCCACCTCGCCTGCGGCTCGCCGGCCCGCAGCAACGGCATGCAGGGCATAAGGGATGCCGGCGGCCTCATCGGCTGGGCGGCGGCGACCCCGCTGACGCGCGCCATGACCGAGGCGCTCGCCGTTCCGATGCTGGTGCTGCTGACGATCTTCGGCCTGCTCGTGGTGACCGCCACGCCCGTCAACGCCATCCCGCAGCGGCTGCGCGCTCTCGGCGTGCGCCTGGGCGTGGTCCACGAGCCCGAGGCGGAGGAGCACACCGAGGACGACGAGCGCTACGACGAGCAGTGGCGCGAGGCGCTGCCCGCGCGCCCCCGCAAGCGCCGGAGCGGTCCCCAGGCGTACGACCCCGAAGACGCCGAGGAGGAGGCACTCTCGCAGCGCCGCAGCCGCCCCAGGCGCTCCGCGGTGCCGCAGCCCGATCTGCAGCGGCAGATGGACGCCGTGGACGTCGCGGCGGCCGCGGCCGCCGCGCTCGACGGTGCCGTCCTGCACGGCATGCCGCCGTCCCCGCTGGTCGCCGACCTCACCCAGGGCGTGAGCGTGGGCGACCGCGAGGAGACCACGCCCGTACCCACACCTGCGCCCGCGCCCGTACCCGCGGCGGCGCCGGTTCCGGCGCCGGCCGGCCGTCCCAGGCAGGAGAAGCTCAAGACCGAGAGCGTCCCCGACCTGACGAAGGCCGCCCCGGAGGCGCCCCGCGACCTGCCCGCGCGCGCGGAGCAGCTCCAGCTGTCCGGGGACATCACCTACGCGCTGCCGTCGCTGGACCTGCTCACCCGCGGCGGCCCCGGCAAGGCGCGCAGCGAGGCCAACGACGCGATCGTCGAATCGCTGCGCAACGTCTTCAGCGAGTTCAAGGTGGACGCCGACGTCACGGGCTTCACCCGCGGACCGACCGTCACCCGCTACGAGGTCCAGCTCGGCCCCGCCGTGAAGGTCGAGCGGATCACCGCGCTGACCAAGAACATCGCGTACGCCGTCGCCAGCCCCGACGTGCGGATCATCAGTCCCATCCCCGGCAAGTCCGCCGTAGGCATCGAGATCCCCAACACCGACCGGGAGATGGTCAACCTCGGCGACGTGCTGCGCCTCGCGGACGCGTCCGAGGACGACCACCCCATGCTGGTGGCCCTCGGCAAGGACGTCGAGGGCGGTTACGTCACGGCCAACCTCGCGAAGATGCCGCACGTCCTCGTCGCCGGAGCCACCGGTTCCGGCAAGTCGTCGTGCATCAACTGCCTGATCACGTCGATCATGGTCCGCGCGACCCCCGAGGACGTCCGGATGGTCCTGGTCGACCCCAAGCGCGTCGAGCTGACCGCCTACGAGGGCATCCCGCACCTCATCACGCCGATCATCACCAACCCCAAGCGGGCCGCCGAGGCGCTCCAGTGGGTCGTGCGCGAGATGGACCTGCGCTACGACGACCTGGCGGCCTTCGGCTTCCGGCACATCGACGACTTCAACGCGGCCATCCGCGAGGGGAAGGTGAAGCTGCCGGAGGGCAGCGAGCGCGAGCTGCACCCGTATCCGTACCTGCTGGTGATCGTGGACGAGCTGGCCGACCTGATGATGGTCGCCCCGCGTGACGTCGAGGACGCGATCGTGCGCATCACACAGCTCGCGCGCGCGGCCGGTATCCACCTGGTGCTGGCCACCCAGCGCCCGTCGGTCGACGTGGTGACCGGTCTGATCAAGGCCAACGTGCCCTCCCGGCTGGCCTTCGCCACCTCCTCGCTCGCCGACTCCCGGGTCATCCTCGACCAGCCCGGCGCCGAGAAGCTGATCGGCAAGGGCGACGGGCTGTTCCTGCCGATGGGGGCCAACAAGCCGACCCGTCTGCAGGGTGCGTTCGTGACCGAGGAGGAGGTCGCGGGGATCGTCCAGCACTGCAAGGACCAGATGGCGCCGGTCTTCCGGGACGACGTCACCGTGGGCTCCAAGCAGAAGAAGGAGATCGACGAGGACATCGGCGACGACCTCGACCTGCTGTGCCAGGCCGCCGAGCTGGTGGTCTCGACCCAGTTCGGGTCGACGTCCATGCTCCAGCGCAAGCTGCGCGTCGGCTTCGCCAAGGCCGGGCGGCTCATGGACCTCATGGAGTCCCGGAACATCGTCGGGCCCAGCGAGGGCTCGAAGGCGCGTGACGTTCTCGTGAAGCCCGACGAGCTGGACGGCGTGCTCGCGGTGATCCGTGGGGAGTCCGAAGGGTAGGTCGCAGTGGTCGCTGGTCCGCGCGGAGTCGGAAGGGTGGGCGGTGGGCCACCCGGCGTGTCGTGCTTACGCCGGGTGGCGGCACGACCGTGATCCACCCGTTAGAGAGCTGCGGGCAACCGTTTCCCTTTGCCGTACGTCAAGTTGAGCGAAAGGACAGCTACGCACCCCAATCTGGGGTACGTGTCTGTCCCACCATCGGATTGTCCGGTCATTCCGATGGCGTACAAAGCCCTACCTCCCGGTCGCCCCACCCTTTGGCACCCCCCTAGACTGAACCTCCAGCACAGGTGGCTCACACGCTCGAAAGGCGCCCCCGTGTCCATCGGCAACTCCCCTGAAGACGAGCGTCCGTTCCAAGACGAGTCCCAGGAAGTCCATCCCTCCGTGGGCCGGGCCCTGCAGCAGGCACGTATCGCGGCCGGGCTCACCGTCGACGACGTCAGCAGCGCCACCAGTGTCCGTATCGCCATCGTGCACGCCATCGAGGCGGACGACTTCGCCCCCTGCGGCGGTACCGTCTACGCCCGCGGGCACATCCGCACGCTGGCCAGGGCGGTACGCCTCGACCCCGCGCCGCTGATCGCGCAGTACGACGCCGAGCACGGCGGACGGCCCGCGCCGACCCCGGCCGCGCCGCTGTTCGAGGCTGAACGTATCCGTCCCGAGCGCCGCGGGCCGAACTGGACCGCGGCCATGGTCGCCGCGATCGTCGCCGTCATCGGCTTCGTCGGGTTCACCGCGTTCAAGGGCGGCGACAGCGGGAACGACGCCAAGTCGCAGGTTGCCGAGGGAGCCACCGCGACCCCCACCAAGTCCGCCTCGCCCACCCCCACCAAGGACAAGCCCGCCGCACCCACGTCCGAGGCCTCCGACAGCGCGATCGCGGCCGCGCCGCAGGACAAGGTGACCGTCCAGGTCAGCGCGGCGAACGGACGCAGCTGGATCTCGGCCAAGGACCACAACGGCCGGATGCTCTTCGACGGGCTGCTGAAGAAGGGCGAGTCCAAGACCTTCCAGGACAGCTCCAAGATCAACCTGATCCTCGGTGACGCCGGCGCAATCCAGCTGTACGTCAACGGCAAGAAGATCGAGGACAACTTCCAGAAGGGCGCTGTGGAGCGCCTCACGTACACCAAGGGCGACCCCGAGGCCGGATGAGCCGCCCCTGGGCGAGCGGATGCGAAGGGGTTGGCCAAGATCGGCCAACCCCTTCGACATGGGGTGTCGGACAGACAAAGTAGTCTTGAGCCCATGCCTGAACGCCGTACCGTCGCACTCGTCACTCTCGGCTGCGCCCGTAACGAGGTGGACTCGGAGGAGCTCGCAGGCCGTTTGGAGGCGGACGGCTGGCAGCTCGTCGAGGACGCCGCGGACGCCGACGTCGCCGTGGTGAACACCTGTGGCTTCGTCGAAGCCGCCAAGAAGGACTCCGTCGACGCCCTGCTGGAGGCCAACGACCTCAAGGACCATGGCAGAACCCAGGCCGTCGTGGCGGTGGGCTGCATGGCCGAGCGGTACGGCAAGGAGCTGGCCGAGGCGCTGCCCGAGGCCGACGGCGTGCTCGGTTTCGACGACTACGCCGACATCTCCGACCGCCTGCAGACCATCCTGTCCGGCGGGATCCACGCCTCGCACACCCCGCGCGACCGCCGCAAGCTGCTGCCGATCAGTCCGGCCGAGCGCCAGGAGTCGGCCGCCTCCGTCGCGCTGCCCGGCCACGCCCCGGCCGACCTCCCTGAGGGAGTCGCGCCCGCCTCCGGCCCGCGCGCGCCCCTGCGCCGCCGTCTGGACGGTGCCCCGGTCGCCTCGGTCAAGCTCGCCTCCGGCTGCGACCGGCGCTGCTCCTTCTGCGCCATCCCGTCCTTCCGCGGCTCCTTCATCTCCCGCCGCCCCAGCGACGTGCTGAACGAGACCCGGTGGCTGGCCGAGCAGGGCGTGAAGGAGATCATGCTGGTCTCCGAGAACAACACCTCCTACGGCAAGGACCTGGGCGACATCCGGCTCCTCGAGTCCCTGCTGCCGGAGCTGGCCGAGGTCGACGGCATCGAGCGCGTGCGCGTGAGCTACCTGCAGCCGGCCGAGATGCGCCCGGGCCTGATCGACGTGCTGACCTCCACCCCGAAGGTCGTCCCGTACTTCGACCTGTCCTTCCAGCACTCGGCGCCCGACGTGCTGCGTTCCATGCGCCGCTTCGGCGACACCGACCGCTTCCTGGAGCTGCTGGACACCATCCGCGGCAAGGCCCCCGAGGCCGGTGTGCGCTCCAACTTCATCGTCGGCTTCCCCGGCGAGAGCGAGGCGGACCTGGCCGAACTGGAGCGCTTCCTGAACGGCGCCCGTCTGGACGCCATCGGTGTCTTCGGCTACTCCGACGAGGAGGGCACGGAAGCGGCGACGTACGACAACAAGCTCGACGAGGACGTGGTCGCCGAGCGCCTGGCCCGGGTCTCCCGGCTCGCCGAGGAACTCGTCTCGCAGCGCGCCGAGGAGCGCCTCGGGGAGACCGTGCGCGTCCTCGTGGAGTCCGTGGACGAGACGGAGGGTGTGTACGGCCGTGCCGCGCACCAGGCGCCGGAGACGGACGGCCAGGTGCTGCTCACGAGCGGCGAGGGCCTGAGTGTCGGACGTATGGTCGAGGCGAAGGTGGTCGGTACGGAAGGTGTCGACCTGGTGGCCGAGCCGCTGACGGGCTCGTTCGGGTGTAGTGAGGAGGCTGGCAGATGACCGGAGTCCCGGCATCCGCCGCGGGCGGCTCCTCCGGCGCGCACGGCGCCCGTGGTTCCGCCGCCGCTGCCGACGGCGCTGAGTCCGGTGTCTCCGCTTCTGCATCTGGTCCCGCTGCCGGCTCCGCCGGCTCCCAGGAGAGCCTGCAGGACGGTGCGAGGCCCGCGCGCGGCGCCAAGCTGGCGGCGGCGGCCGTCAACCAGGCCAGCGTGTGGAACGTCGCCAATCTGCTGACGATGCTGCGGCTGCTGCTCGTGCCCGCCTTCGTGGTCCTGATGCTGGAGAACGGCGGCTACGACCCGGCCTGGCGCTCGCTCGCCTGGGCGGCCTTCGCCATCGCCATGATCACCGACCTGTTCGACGGGCATCTGGCGCGCACCTACAACCTGGTCACCGACTTCGGAAAGATCGCCGACCCCATCGCCGACAAGGCGATCATGGGGGCGGCGCTCATCTGTCTGTCCGCGCTGGGCGATCTGCCGTGGTGGGTGACGGCCGTGATCCTCGGCCGGGAGCTCGGCATCACACTGCTGCGTTTTCTGGTCATTCGCTACGGCGTGATCCCCGCGAGCCGGGGCGGCAAGCTCAAGACGCTCACCCAGGGCGTGGCGGTCGGGATGTACGTCCTGCCGCTGACGGGCTGGCTGGCCACTCTGAGGTTCTGGGTGATGGCCGTGGCGGTCGTCCTCACCGTCGTCACCGGCCTCGACTACGTGAGACAAGCCATTGTGCTGCGCCGGCGGGGAATCGCCGAGCGTGCCGCCGCGTTGGAGGAGAAGGAAGCGTGAGTTCCCCCGCCACCGAACTGGTGCGACTACTGACCGTGAGGGGCGAGAGCCTCGCCGTCGCGGAGTCGCTCACCGGTGGTCTGGTCGCGGCGGAGATCACGGCGGTCCCCGGGGCGTCCAAGGTCTTCCGGGGTTCGGTGACCGCCTACGCCACGGAGCTGAAGCACCAGCTCCTCGGGGTCGACGCCACTCTGCTGGCTCAGCGTGGAGCCGTGGATCCGCAGGTCGCGGCCGAGATGGCGGCCGGCGTGCGCAAGGCGCTGGGAGCCGACTGGGGCCTCGCGACGACCGGCGTCGCCGGGCCCGATCCACAGGACGGCAAGCCCGTCGGGACGGTCTTCGTCGCCCTCGACGGACCCCTCACGGCCGGCTCCGGTTCTGCCGGTGGCGGAAAAGTGGAGGCCCTGCGGTTGAACGGCGACCGTGCGGAAATCCGTATGGAGAGTGTACGGAGCGTACTCGCCCTGCTCCTGAGGGAGCTTGCGGGCGAACAGACCGGGAATGAGCGGGCACAGGATACGGAACGGAACGGGGGGTTTTGATGTTTACAGCCCTGAGTGAACACGACATCGCTCCCCGCACGGCCGCGGCGCTAGGCGGTACGGTGGGGCGAGAAGGATGCGGCTACGCGGTCCGAGGAGGGAGCCACCGATGATTCTGCTCCGTCGCCTGCTGGGTGACGTGCTGCGTCGGCAGCGCCAACGCCAGGGCCGTACTCTGCGCGAAGTCTCCTCGTCCGCCCGAGTCTCACTCGGCTATCTCTCCGAGGTGGAGCGGGGGCAGAAGGAGGCATCCTCCGAGCTGCTCTCCGCCATCTGCGACGCGCTGGACGTACGGATGTCGGAACTCATGCGAGAGGTGAGCGACGAGCTGGCGCTCGCCGAACTGGCCCAGTCCGCCAGGGCCACCGACCCCGTGCCCGCACCGGTCCGCCCGGTGCTGGGTTCTGTGTCGGTGACCGGTGTTCCGCCGGAACGGGTGACCATCAAGGCGCCCGCCGGGGCGGTGGACGTGGTCGCCGCGTGACGTTCGCGTGTGCGGCTTAGCGGCCCGATACGTGTAAAGCCCCGGCCGGGCTTCCCCAGGGAGACCTGGGGAAGCCCG
>NZ_JBFAET010000181.1:0-18345 GCF_040642095.1 Streptomyces sp. NPDC020362 | reverse complement strand
GTGGCGGGACGTGTCCGGATCCGTCCGCCGCACCTGGCGTTCCCTCGGGGCACTGGCCGCGGAGCCGGGTGTGCGGACGGGACTCGACCGCGCGGCGCGTTGGGGCCCTTGAGCTGGTACCAGATGGCGCTCTGGCCCGCGGCGCAGTTCATCACGGTGTTGGGGAAGCGCGCCGGGTCGACGAAGAAGGGCTGCTCGCCGGTGAGCGAGTCGCGGGTGAAGTCCATCATCGACTGGGCGCTTCCGGTGGTGGTGCCGAGGGTGAACGCGGCGCCCTCGCCGGTGCCCACGGCCCGGTTGCGCTCGGCGTCGTCGAGAAGTGCACCGACGGCGGTCACCGCGAGCCCGGTGACCCGGTCCATGGAGCGGGTTCCCTTCTTGCCGAGCACCTCGCGCACGCTGAAGGAGGGCACGACGCAGCCGACGCCGTCGGGGGTGGTTCCGTGCTCGGGACCGAGGCCGGTGACGGTGCCGCGCCGCTCGCGCAGGCCCGCGGCGTACGCGTCCCTGCCGATGCCGTACGGCGACACGGCCGACCAAGCAGTGATCACCGGGTGCCCGGTGTCCGTGGCGGGAATGGTCATGACCGTCACGTGTTCCTTCCGTTCGGAGCGTTCGTAGCGTTCGTCGTGTTCGGAGACTCAGGTGTTCGGTGGTCCGGGGATCCTTGAGGCCGGGGCGGGAAGGCCGGGGCCTGCGGCGCGAAGGGCGATGCGGGGGGGCGGAGCCTGCGGCGCGAAGGGCGATGCAGGCGGAGGTCCGGCGGGTCAGAGGAAGAAGACCATCCGGTAGTCCTGCCAGCGGGCCGCCACCTCTCCCTCCCCGGCGAGCCGGATGCCGGGCAGGGGCCGGCGGGGTGAGCCGAGTGCCGCGAGTGCGGGTTCCTCGACCCATACGCCGACTCCCGCCGCGAGCAGCGAGCGCAGGCCCGCGCGGGGGTCGGTGACGGTGTCGACGGTGCGTTCGCCGATGCGCAGGGCCGGTGGCGGCGGTGCGTCGAGCGCATAGGTGACGGCGGCGCCGCGCAGCAGGATGTCCAGGCCGCCGAGCTGCCGGTGCAGTTCGGTGGCGAGATAGAGCTCGTCGAAGAACTGCTTGTCCAGGGCGCCGCGGTATCCGCGCTCCACGATCGCCAGCACCCGCTGACCTGCAGGTGACCGATGATCCATCAGATCACTCCGATCAGCAGGGTCTTGTCGGCGGCGGCGACGTTGGCCGCGTAACCCGCGGGCGGCCGGAGCACCACCTGGGGCAGGTGTTCCACCACGCCCCGGTCGTCGCTGCAGAACCGGCAGCCGTACCAGTGCAGTCGCCCCGGGAAGGCGTGCAGCAGTTCCTCGGCCAGCCCGGGCAGGGACGGGTAACTCCGGTTCCACTCGGCCAGGTTGCGCGGCTTGTCCGGGCCCTGCCCACGCTGGGTCAGCAGGGTGGCGTACCCGCACGTCCACACCTGGACGGCGGCGCCGCGCTCCAGCAGCGCCTGGGTGAGCCGCAGCGCGCTGGTGACCTGGTCGCCGGCGTGCGGGGCGCCCATGAGGGTGAGGAGCACATCGGTGTGCGGAATCTGCCTGGCCACCTAATGCCACACCACCCGGACCGACGGATCGAGGATCCAGCCCGCCACCACGTCCATCCCGACGACGCGCAGCTCGGGCCTGAGGCCCGCGGTGTCGAGCCCGTGCTGGGCCAGGGAGAAGCTGTCCGCCGCGAGCACCCCGCCCTCCTTCTGGAACCGGTCCAGGTCGGTGTCGCTGCCCGGCACCGCGAGCACGACGCCTTCCTGGACCAGGAAGAGCAGGGCGGACTGTCCGGTGATCACCTGGGTGACCGCGTCGCGCCGGAACCCGGTGTCCGCGGTGGTGCCTGCCTGGCTCTCGACGAGCAGCAGCCGTGGGGTGCTGCTCTCCCAGTCGGCACCGCCGGCCGCGTGCTCCGTCACGCCTGCTGCGCCTTGCCGTTGAGGGCGTCCAGGACGCGCTGGTCGAAGTTGACGAGCTTCCAGTCCCGGCGGTTCTCGATCAGGGCGTACCCGTGGACGATGCGTCCGGTGGCGGTCTTCACCAGCTTGCCGTCGCGCAGCACGTACCAGTCCATGCGGGAGGTGTAGGTGAAGTCCTTGAAGACCTCCTCCACCGTGTACACGGTGTACAGGTCCTCCTCCATCAGTGCCTCGTCGAGGATGCGGATGTCGGAGCGGGGCACGACGGGGATCCAGCGGCGGTCGTCCAGCAGGGTCTTGATGGAGATGCCGCGGTCGGCGACGAAGCGGTCCTTGCCCTCCTCCATCAGCCGCAGGTAGCCCGACATCTGGATGCGCTCGGTGAAGTGGCAGTACGGGTAGGGGATGTTCCACTTCCAGGCGTAGGCGTTCTGCCCGGCGGTCAGCGAGGCGAGGATCTCCTCCTCGGCCGGGGCCGCGTCGCCCGGCTCGTGCCCGAGGTCGTCGCCGAGGCGGGCGAGGGCGAACCGGGCGAGCTGCTCGGGCACCTCCCCGGCCGCCTCCAGATAGGTGTCCATCCGCAGCGAGACGCGGACCTTGGAGGTGACGGCCTTGTGGATCTCGCCGTCCCGCTCGAACTGGACGGTCACCTTGAACCCGAGGGTCGCGTCGTCGTCCTTGGTCCAGGGCACGACGTGCGCCTCGGCGACGTCGTCCATGTGGAAGGCGTGCAGGATGCGCGTGTCGATGGAGACCAGGTCCAGGCCGAGGCCGTGCTCCTCGTACAGCGCCCGGGCGGGCAGTCCGGCCTGCCGGAAGTGGTCCAGGACGGCTTCCTCGACGAGGTAGTTGACGTGCTTGAAGCCGATCCAGGTGCAGATGTTGGAGCCCTCGTAGCGGGGGCGCACCTGCGTGGTGGTGGCGGTGGTGAGCAGCGCCTTGACGGCGGTGTCCGTGACGAGGGTCATCGCTGGGGCTCCAGTGTGTGGACAGGGACGGCTCCCCCGTGCAGGGAGAGGCCCAGGGTCGAGTTGATGAAACTGCTGACCTCGGCGGCGAACTCCTCGGCCGCCTCGATCATCGGGAAGTGTCCGCAGCCGGGCAGGATGCGGGCGGTGGCCTCGGGCAGCGCCCCGGCGAGCGCGAGGCTCTCCTCGGGGTGGGCGGCGAAGTCGGTCTCGCCGCCCAGGACCAGCGTGGGCACGGTGATGCGGCCGGTCTCCAGCGCGGGGGTGCGCAGGTAGAGGTCGAAGAACCGCAGCCAGCCGTGCGGGCCGACCCGGTCGCGCACCCGCTCGCCCATGGCCTGCTGGACGTCGGCGGGGAGCCGGCCGCCCGAGTGGACGCGGATCCCCTCCTCCATGATCAGGTGGAAGTCGTTGAGGTAGTAGCTGATGGTGCTCCAGTCGAACTCGTCGGCGGCGGCCCGGTAGAAGGGCGACACCAGGACGAGGGCCCGGATGCCGAAGCGGTGCAACGCGTCGACGCCGCCCCGCTGCTTCTGGTCGAGGAGGTCCAGCAGGACATTGGCCGCCATGGAGTGGGCGACCACCACCTCGGCGCCGCCGGGCACGGCCGTCAGCGCCTGGGCGAGCCGGCCGCGCAGGTTGGGCTGCTCGTCCCAGTCGGCGATGGTCTCGGTGCGCCAGGGCAGCCGGGCGGTCCACAGCCGGCACCCGTCCGGCAGCAGCGGCAGGGTGCGCTCCCAGACGCTGTCGTTGGCGGCCAGGCCGTGCAGCAGCAGGACGCGGGGGCCGCTGCCGTCGGTGCGTTGTTCGACGGAGACGGGTCGCAGGTCGATGTGCGTGTTCACGGGATCTTCTCCTCGCCGGTCTCAGGCGGCTTCGGGCGCGAGCAGCAGCAGGCCCGCCCCGGCGTCGTGGTCCGCGCCGCCGGCCACGGCCCGGACCGGCTCGCGCCGGCCCGCGTCGAACCAGCCGACGGCGGCGGCCACCTGCAGCACCCCGTACGCGCCGGAAGCGCTGCCGAGGTGCGCGGGCGGTTCCCAGTGGCCGGCCGACGGGTGCGTCTCGTCCGCCGCCCTGCGGTAGGCGCCGAGTACGGCGCGGACGGTGGCGGAGCGCCGGGTGGCGGCGGCTCGGGCCTCCAGGACGAGGGCCGCTCCGCCGTCGACGGCGCGGCGGCCGCCCAGGAGGCGGCGTACGACCTCGTTGTCGGGTTCGACGCCGAGCACCAGGAAGCGGTCGGCACGGCCGGCCGCGATCATGGTGGCCGCCCAGTGCACGGCGTCCAGGCCGGACGTCTCGCCGTTGCAGACCATCAGGTTCGGGCCGCGCAGCCCGTAGCGGATGGCTGCCGAGGAGGCGATGACGTTGCTGGAGGCGTTGGGCAGGTCCATCGGGCTGGTGGCGGTGACGGTCTCCTCGCGGATGGTGTCGAGGGCCCGGGCCACGGTGTCCAGGTTGCCGAAGTTGGAGCTGGCGACGATGCCGGTGGTCTCGGCGGGCACCGTCAGGCCGTCCTCGCCGAGCAGTCCGGCGTCCCGCAGGGCGGCGGCGGTGAGGGCGTAGCCGAGCTGGGTGGCCCGGTCCTTGTAGCGCAGGCCCTTGCGGCCGACGTGGTCGGCCGGTTCGACGGGGGCCGCGCCGGGGGCCGGTCCGTCCGCCAGGGCCCGTACGGTGTCGGCGCCCGGCAGCAGTACGGCGGCGCCGGAGACCACCACGGTGGCTTCGGTGGTCGCGTCGGTCATCGGGTCCCCTCCACAAGGGCGACGGCGTTGATGCCGCCGAATCCGAAGGCGTTGAGCTGGGCCACGTTGAGTTGGCGGCCGACGGCGGCCTCGCCGGTGACGAAGCGGAACGCAGCTGCCTCGTCGACCGGGTCGTCCAGGCCCACCGTGGGGGGCACCCGGCCCTCCTGCAGGGCGCGGACGCCGACGATCAGGTTGATCAGTCCGGAGGCGCCGGAGGTGTGACCCGTCATGGACTTCACGGCGGTCATCAGCGGCGCGGCCGCGTCCTCGCCGAGCACCTCCCGCAGGGCGGCGGCCTCCGCCTCGTCGTTGAGCAGGGTGCCGGTGCCGTGCAGCATCACCAGGTCGATGTCGGACGGCTTGACGCCGGCGATCCGGTGGGCCGTGCGCATGGCCTGGGCGATGCCGTCCGGGGACGGCGCGGTGACGTGGTAGGCGTCGCAGTTGACGGCGACGCCGCGCAGCCGACCGTGCACCCGGCGGGTGCCGTCGTCGCTGCGGCGCAGGACGACGGCGGCGGCTCCGTCGCCCATGAGGACGCCGGTGCGGTTGCGGTCGAAGGGCCGTACCCGGTCCGGGGGCTGGGGGTGGACGCGTTCCAGGAGCCCGTACATGGACTCGGTGAGCACGTCGACACCGGCGACGATCACGGTGTCGGGAGCGCCGTCGCCCTCCTGGTCGAGCAGGTCGGAGGCGAGCGCCAGCGCGTACAGCGAGGCGGAGCAGGCGTTGGAGAAGGTGTGGGTGACGTCGGCGTTGAAGCGTTCGCGCAGCCCGGTGCCGAAGTGCAGCCCGGAGTCGGCGAACGGGGAGCCGTCGCGCCACCACAGCTCCAGCGAGCGCAGCTCCCTCAGGCCGGTGCCGACCAGCACGGGGATGCCGCTGAGGTCCTCGCCGAGGCCGGCGTCGGCGGCCGCCTGGCCGACCGCGTCGAGCAGCAGCCGCGTCGCCCGGCCCGGTATGTCCTGGCCGGCCGCCGGCCGGTCGTCGACCTCGTAGGCGTGCTGGGCGCGGAACCTGCTGCGGTCGAAGCCGCGCAGTTCGGCGCGGCCGGTGGTGCCGCGGCACAGGGCGTCGAAGAGTTCGTCGACACCGTGGCCGGTGGCGGCGACCGCGCCCATACCGACGATGGGACGGTTCGTCATGACGCCTCCCTGATCGCGTCGTTCGTCTCGGCCACCGTGCCGGCGCCGGCCGTGTCGGCGTCGTACCGGCCGAGCAGCACCGCCGCGTTGTTGCCGCCGAACGCCAGCCCGTTGTTCTGGACGATCCGCAGGTCGGCTTCCACGGCGTGGTTCGGTACGCAGTCGACGTCGCACTCGGGGTCGGTGGTGACGTGGTTGATGGTGGGCGGGATGAAACGGTTCTTGATGGCCAGGGCGCAGCCGATGGCGCCGAGCGCGCTGGCAGCGCCCATGCTGTGGCCGAGCATCGACTTCATGGAGACGGTGCGGGGAGGGGTGTCTCCGAAGACCTGGCGGATGGCGCCCGCCTCGGTGATGTCGTTGGCCTTGGTGCCGGTGCCGTGGGCGGAGATGAGGTCCACCTCGTGCGGCGCGACGCCGGCGTTGTCCAGGGCGAGCCGCATGAGGCCCGCGACGCTGTCCTGGTCGGGCGCCACCTGGTGGTGGGCGTCGCAGTTGAGGCCGTAGCCGAGCACCTCGGCGTAGATGGTGGCGCCGCGCTCCAGGGCGGTCTCCAGCCGCTCCAGGACCAGGACGCCGGCGCCCTCCCCGGTGAGGATGCCCTTGCGGTCGACGTCGAAGGGCTGGCAGCGGTCGGGGGCGATGGTGCCGAGCCGGTAGAAGCCGGTGAAGGTCTTGCGGCACATGGCGTCGGCGCCGCCGCAGAAGGCGAAGTCCGCCTCGCCGGAGCTGACGGCGTCGAAGCCGTAGCCGATGGCGTAGTTCCCCGCCGAGCAGGCGGTGGGGATGGTGAGTGCCTCCACATTGCTCAGGCCCAGTTCCTGGGCGATGGCCACCGACAGTCGCCCGGCCGGTATCCGCCGGGCGACCGCGGGGTCGAACGTGCCTGTGCCGTGGGAGAGTTCGTGCTCGACCAGCTGGTCGAGATCGTAACTCTCGCCGTCGGTGGTGCCGATGGAGATCAGCCCGCGCCGGCCGCGCAGCCAGGTCAGGTCGAGACCGGAGTCCTGAAGGGCCATCCGGGCAGCCGCCGTCGAGAACTGCGCGGCTCGGCCGAGCTGTTCCACGTCGAGCGTGCTGATCCAGTCCCGCGGGTCGAATTCCGTGATCTCGCACCCGTTCGCGTGGGTGAAGCCCTCGGTGTCGAACACGGTGATGGGCCGGGCACCGCTGCGGCCCTCGCTGAGTCCCTGGAGGAACTCCTTCGCGCCGAGTCCGATGCTGGAGACCACCCCGAGTCCGGTGAGGACCACCCGGTGCCGCTCCGGCCGTATCCGGCCGGGGCCGCTCACTGCCGTCGTCATGCCAACCTCCCAGTCCGCGTGAGCGGTTCGACTACCAGCCGGCCGGCTCCGAGACGACCTCGTAGACGCCCTTGAGGTTCACCATGCGGGGCAGTTCGCTCTGGTTGATGACGACGCCGAACTCCTTCTCCAGGGCGGCGAGAATCTCGATGGCGCGGAGCGAGTCGGCGTTGTGCTCCTCTTTGAAAAGACTGACCTCGGTGACCTCGTCCTCCTCGATCTCAAGAATGTCGCAGACGATTTCCTTGATGGTTTCCAGACGCTCGTCGCGCGTGACAGTCGACACGCTCTTACCCCTTTTCTCATGGGCCGCGAAATTCATGCGAATCGGTATGCGGCACGTTTTTGATCGCTATGGAAATGGTGCGGGAGGAGCTTGTTCCCCCACAATGACGGCTGCAACAAGCTGCCATCGCCGCAAGGGAATTCGGGCGATGCCCGGTCAGGCCGGCTGGAAATCCGGGCGCAGCCGCAGCAATGCGTCGGTCAGGCCGGCCACCGCGTCGAACATGGCACCGCCGAGCCGGCGCGTGGGCACCTCGGGCATGCGCGCGGCGGGCCCGGTCAGGGCGAGCGCGGCGGCGATCCGGCCGTCCCCGGCACACACCGGTACGGCGTAGGAGACGCTGCCGGGCGGCACCGCGTCCGGCCCGTAGGCCCAGCCGCGGCGGCGTACGACGGTGAGCTGGGCGGCGGTGAACCGGGCGGAGTTCAGTCCCTGGTACAGCTCGTCGGGTTCCGCCCAGGCCAGCAGTACCTGGGCGATCGGCCCGGCGGAGGCCGGCCGGATCGCGCCGACGGGCACCGCTCCGGGGCGCCCGGTGGGGCCGATGGAGGCGGCGACGCAGATCTGCATCCCGTCGCGGCGTCGGTAGAGGCGGGCGTCCAGGCCGGTCATGGTGTGCAGTTCGGCGAGGACCGGTCCGGCGGCCATCGCGAGCCGGTCGTTGTGCACACCGACGGTGGTCGAGTCGAGCCGGGGGCCGAGCACCCAGCGGCCGTGCCGGTCGCGGGTGAGCAGTCCGTGCTGCTCCAGGGCGAGGGCGAGGCGGTGCACGGTCGGCCGGGGCAGGCCGCTGAAGGTGACGAGATCGCCGAGCGAGGCGGGGCCGCCCTCGACGATGTCCAGCAGTGACGCCGCCTTGTCGAGTACCCCGACCCCGCTGGTCCGCCGGGGCTGGGTCGCGGTGCTCACCACTGTGCCGCCAGCCGTGCGCGGATGTCCGCGACGAGGGCGTCGCGCTGGGCCACCAGGTAGAAGTGGTCGCCGGGCAGCACGGTGAGGCCGAAGCCCCTCGGTGCCACGGCGGCCCAGCCGGTCATGTCGTCCGCGGAGACGTCCGGGTCGCCGGCACCGAGGTAACCGGCCACCGGGCAGTCCAGGGGGACGCCGGGCCTGGCGCCGTAGCGGGCGACCGCGGCGAAGTCGGCGCGGATCGCGGGGAGCACCAGCTCGCGCAGGTCCGGGTCGGCGAGCAGCGCGCCGTCGGTGCCGCCCAGGCGCCGTACCTCCGCGATGAGCGCGGCGTCGTCGGCGACGGCGGCGGTGCGCGGGGTCAGCAGGTGCGGGGGCTTGCGGCAGGAGACCATCAGCAGCTGTGGGCTCACCTGGTGGCGGTCCCGGAGCCGCAGCGCGAGTTCGTATCCGATGGACGCGCCCATGCTGTGGCCGAAGACTGCCAGAGGAGTGTCCAGCAGGGGCGGCAGTTCTTCGGCGAGGCCGTCGGCGAGCTCCTCGACGCTGCCGGGAAGATCATCGGCGATGCGTTCCTGCCGGCCCGGGTAGCGGGCGGCAAGAACCTCCACGTCGTCACCGAAGGCGTGCCCCCAGTCGTGGAAGAAGCCGGCCGAGCCACCCGCGTGCGGCAGGCACAGCAGCCGCAGCCGGGGCGGCGCGGCAGTGGCGTGCCTGCGCAGCCAGATGCTTTCGGTGCCAAGTGCCATGGTGGGTTGGTCTCCTTGTGCGTGTCAGTGGTCAGTCCAGGGCGCCCGGCGCGTCCAGCGACACGACCTCGGTGTCCGGGGTGATCCGCCGCACCAGGCCGGCCAGGGTGCGGCCGGGCCCGAGTTCGACGAGGCGTCCGCAGCCGAGCGGGCGGCCGACGAGGGTGTGCACGCTCTGCTCCCACAGCACCGGGGAGGTGAGCTGGCGGGTGCCGAGGTCGGGCCAGTCGCTGTGGGCGGCGTGTGCCTCGGCGTCCACGTTGGCCACGACGGGCAGATGGACCGGCGCGAAGGCGGTGTCCTTCAGGGCGGTGCGCAGGGTCTCGGCGGCAGGCGCCATGTACGGGCTGTGGAAGGCGCCGCCGACCTGGAGCCGGATCAGCTTGGCGCCGATGGAGGGCGCCTGGTCGGCGATGCGGTCGATACCGTCGGCGGAGCCGGAGACCACGGTCTGGCCGGGGGCGTTGACGTTGGCGACCCAGAGCTCGAAACCGTCGGCCCGTACCCGTTCGGTCAGAGCGCTCACCTCGTCCAGGGGCGCGGCGACGAGGACGCCCATGGTGCCCTCGCGGGCCTCGGCGGCCTTGCGCATGGCCCGGCCCCGGGCGGCGACGAGTACGGCCGCCTCGGGCACGGTGAGCGCGCCGGCGGCGACCAGGGCGGCGTACTCGCCCAGGCTGTGCCCCGCGCAGGCGGCCACCGGGCCGCCGAGCACGTCGCGGCGCACCGCCTCGGCATGGGCGATCACGGAGAGGCTGAACACGGCGAGCTGGGCCAGGTCGGTACGGCGCAGCCGATCGCCCGGGGTGTGCAGCAGAAGTTCCTCGATGTCCTCTCCGGTCACCTCGGAGATGTCCTGGGCCAGTTCCCAGGACGGGGTGTCCCGCCAGGGTTCCCCCATGCCCTCTTTCTGTGATCCCTGCCCTGGAAACAGCAGGGCGATAGGCATGCGACTCATGGACCCGCCTTCCGCGTGAATTCACCGGGGTGGGGCGGGGATCCGCGCCGGGATGGGAAGGCGCGGATCCCCGCACACCGGCGGACCGGAAACGGGGGATTCTCGGTCGCTGCCGGGGAAGGAATTCAGGAAAGCCCCGCGAGGGGTGAATCCCTTTCTCGCGCTCCATACAACTGTCGGTGCGCGCCGGGCGGCAACAGAGGTTTCAGGAAGCTGCCAGCGGCGAGGTCACTGCCGGGTGCCGGGGCGGCCGCCGGGCGGTGCGGCCGGGGGCAGCAGGCCGAGTTCGGCGGCCCGGACCCCGGCCTGGAAGCGGGAGTTGGCGCCGAGCAGGGCCATGATCTCGGCGACATGACGGCGGTAGGTGCGCACCGAGACGGCCAGGTCGCGGGCGGCCACCTCGTCGGTGACGCCGGCCCACAGGGCGGCGAGGATCTGGCGGGCCAGGGCGCTGCGGTCGCGGTTGCCGAAGACGATGCGCTCGCCCGCGGGCACGGCGTCGCGCCAGACGTTCTCGAAGAGCGTGGACAGCGTGTGCAGCAGCTCCGGGGCCCTGATCATGGAGGCGCGGCGCCCGACGGCGGACTCGGCGACGACGAGCGCGGCGGCGCCGTCGACCATGAGCGCCTGCAGGGGCGGGACCCGGGCGATACGGATGGCCACCGGTCTTTCCATGCCGAGCTGTTCGCGGACGAAGTCCTCGTCGACCAGCGCGGGACTGCTGAGCAGCCGGATCGTGACGGAGTCGGCCGCCCCGTAGATCAGCTGCCGTTCGGCTCCCTCGCCGCCGCCCGGCTCGTCCTTGGCGTCCGGCATCCGGGCGTGCACGATGTCGATGGTGCGCACCGCCCCGTGGATGAGTTCCCGCGCCTGTCTCAGCACCGTGTGGTAGCCGCCGTCGATCACGGTGATCCGTTGTTCCTGGACGCTGCGGTCGCGGTGGATGGCCACCGTCGACTCGATCAGGGTCTGCACCTGCAGGAGCGCCTGCTCCAGCTCGTCCTCGGCCCTGTCGGACACGTCGTACTCCCCGTTCCCCGTTGTCCTCGCCGAGCGTGCTGTCGTGCTCGTCGCGCGCCTGCCCGTCGGCGGCCGGTGGGCGCGGCCGGGCCGCGATCGGGTCGTGTGCGCTCCGGCCGGCGAGGTCGTGCGGGTGCGCCACGGGCACCCGGATGTGTGAGGGGCCGCCGTACACCCGGGGTGCGCGGGTGTACGGCACGGTTCGGCCGCCCGGCTACTGCGGCTGCATCAGCCCGAGTTCCACCGCACGTGCTCCGGCCTGGAAGCGGGAGGTGGCACCCAGTTCCCGCATGATCTCGGCGACATGGCGGCGGTAGGTGCGCAGGGAGACGTTGAGCTCGCGGGCCGCGACGTCGTCGGTCTGACCGGAGCGCAGCCGTTCCAGGATCCTGCGGCTGAGCTCGCTGTGCAGCCGCGGCCCGAGGGCGAGGTGGTCGTCGAGCCGGCGGCAGCGGGACCAGGTTCCGGCGAAGAGCAGCTCCAGGGCGCGTACGGCGGCGGTGTCGGTCACCAGGGTGGCCTGGGCCCCGCCGTCGTCGCCGGGCAGGGTGCGGACCAGAGCGCGGGCGCCGTCGACCACGACCGCGTCCCGCAGTGCGCCCTCCGAGCACCGTACTTCGAAGCGGGCGCCGCCCGCGGCGCTGAGCCGGGCCAGGGAGCAGTCCACGACCGCGGTGGCGCACAGCACCCGGACGTTGGGGCCGGGCCGGGCCGCGGTCAGCAGGGCCTTCACGGTGGCGCTGAACTCGTCGGCCGCGGTCAGTGCGACGCACACCGTGTGGCGGGCCTCGCCGAGGAGCTGGACGAGGGCCTCCCGCGGCACCGCGACGCTCGCGTGGGTGCCGTCGGATCCGCTGGGCCGGTGCTGCCGGTAGTGGGAGACGGTGGATTCGATGAGCGCCCGTGCCTGCAGCAGCGTCTGTTCGACGTGGGCCGCAGGGTCCCCGGGGCCGGTCTCCAGCCCTCGGTTCGTCCCTGGTGAGTCGATGACGGCTCCGGTCACTTTTCCCCCTTGGTTAACCACGAGACGTGGTCGCGTCTCACGCGCACCGCTCGCCGGCGGTCGGCGTACCCTCCGGACTCCCCCGGCCAAGATCTGTGAAATCAGAACTGTTCAATAGCGAAGCTTCTTGGCGGGGGGCGAGGTCGAGATTCGCTCCAGACACTAGTTCGTTTACTCTGAGTCGGTCAACAAGATCAAGCCTGCCGGCGCAATCGTGCATGTCCTCTTACTTTTCGCGTCGGCCACTGCATTCCTCCAGGAACGCTGACAGCAAACTGACACCCCTTCCCCGAAGTCGACCCTCCACTTCCGGTTGCGCCACGGTCCGCGACCTTTGCCCTCACTCGCTGTCGCAGCGCTGTCCCCTTCCGGCCAACCACCCTGTCTCGAACGGCCCTTGAGCCTTGACCAGCCTACGGTGACGGGGTGACAACAAGCCACATGCGCACCGCTTTCCCCACGCACCGAAGCGGTCGTCCCGCAGCGGAAAACACCGGCCGGACGGTACGGCCGACGTGATCCGGAAAACCCGCAGCGAGATCCGGTATTCCGCACGACGTCCGAGGAAATCCGGACGGCCGACATGCAGGCCCGGCCGGCGCGCATAAGTCACCCACTCCGCACCTCACGTCCGTTCCTTCACGTCCTTCAGATTCCGGCACGCCCGGTGTCCGCCGCGTTTGCCGAAGACAGGGAGAGAGACGACCGTGAACCCCGCATGCGCCACCTCGGGTTCTATCGCCGACCTGCTGCTGACCGCCGCCGACCGGTACCACGCCTCCGGTCTCGCCTACTGCCTCGGCCCGGCCGACGCGCCCCGCCGGGACCAGTCGTACCCGGACCTGCTGGCCGAGTCCGCCCGTCTGCTGACCGCGCTGCGCGCCCGCGGGCTGCGGCCGGGCGACCGGATCGTGCTGATCCTCGAGCGGCCCCAGGAGTTCCTGCCGATGTTCTGGGCGGCGGTGCTCGGCGGCTTCGTCCCGTGCCCCATGGCACCGCTGCGCGGCGACCGGGAACGCTGGGGCGCCCAGCTGGAGCACGTGAACACGCTGCTCGGCGGGCCCCTCGTGGTCACCGGCGAGGCACTGGCCGCCGAACTGCCCCCCGTGGCAGCGCTGTCGGTGACCTCCCTGGAGGAGCTGCAGGCCGTCGAGGCGACCGCCGCGGACGACTTCCACCGGGCGGCGCCCGAGGACACCGCCGTGCTCGTCCTGACCTCCGGATCGACCGGCCACGCCAAGGCGGTCGTCCTCAGCCACGCCAACCTGCTGGCCTCCATGGCCGCCAAGAACGGCCACCACCGGCTCACCGCCCGGGACACCACCCTCAACTGGGTCTCCTTCGACCACGTGGCCGCGCTGCTGGAGTGTCATCTGCTGCCGCTGTCCACGGGCAGCCTCCAGCTGCACGTGGAGGCACCGGTCGTCCTCCAGGAACCACTGGAGTTCCTGCGGCTGATGTCCCGGCACGGCGTGACCATGACCTTCACCCCGAACTTCCTGCTCGGTCTGATCAACGCGGCCGGTGAACGGCTGCGCGCGAGCGGCGAGCGGCTGGACCTGTCCCGGCTGCGGCACATCATCAGCGGCGGCGAGGCCGTGGTCGTCGCCACCGGCGAGGCGTTCCTCGACGGCCTCGCCCGCCACGGGCTGGCCCGGGACGCGCTGTGGCCCGCCTTCGGCATGACGGAGACCTGCGCGGGCAGCGTGTACTCCCGCAAGGGGTTCCCGGACGTCGACCGGGGCGCGGAGTTCGCCAGTCTCGGCACCCCGGTGCAGGGCCTGCGGATGCGCATCGCCGACCCGGAGGACCGCCCGCTGCCCGAGGGCCGGGTGGGCGAACTCCAGCTGCGCGGTCCGATGATCACCTCGGGGTACTACAACAACGCGGCCGCCACCGAGGAGGCGTTCACCGCCGACGGCTGGTTCCGCAGCGGGGACCTGGGCCGGCTCGACGAGGGCCGGCTGACCCTGGTCGGGCGCAGCAAGGACAGCATCATCGTCAACGGCGTCAACTACTTCAGCCACGACATCGAGTCCGTCCTCGAACCGCTCGACGGCGTCGCCCGCTCCTACGTCGCCGCCTTCCCCGTCCGCCCGGCCGGCAGCGACACCGAGCAACTGGTCATCGCCTTCACCCCCGAGGACGGCACGGCACCCGGCACCGGCGGCGGCGACGCGACCGCCGGTGCCGCTGTGCACCGGGTCCTCATGGCCATCCGCAGCACCGTCGTCCTGCACTGGGGCTTCCGGCCCGCGCTGGTCCTGCCGCTGCCCCCGCAGGCCTTCCCCAAGACCAGCCTGGGCAAGATCCAGCGCTCGCTGATGCGCCGGCGGCTGGAGGAGGGGGCGTACGACGCCGAGCGGCGGAGCGTGCGCGAGCTGACGCTGCGCATGCTGGGCGGCCACACGGCACCCGAGGGCCCGACCGAGCAGGCGCTCGCGGAGATCTACGCCGAGCTGTTCGACACCGACCCGGCCGATATCAGCGCCACCGCCAACTTCTTCGACCTGGGCGGTACCTCGCTGGACATCCTGCGGCTGCGCGCGAGGGTCACCGAGCGGCTCGGGGTGGGCAACCTGGAGGTCATCACGGTCCTGAGGGCTCCGACGGTCCGCGCCCTGGCCGCCCGGCTCGACGCGGGCACCGCCTGCGGCACCGAAGGGTACGACCCGCTGGTGCCCATGCAGACCGGCGGCGACAAGACGCCCCTGTTCTGTGTGCACCCCGGAGTGGGCGAGGTGCTGGTCTTCATCAACCTCGCCAAGTACTTCACGGGCGACCGGCCGTTCTACGCGCTGCGGGCCCGCGGCTTCGACGAGGGCGAGAAGCCGTTCGCGACGTTCGAGCAGATGGTGGACTGCTACGCCGACGCCGTCCAGCGGCAGCAGCCGCACGGCCCGTACGCGGTCGCCGGGTACTCCTTCGGCGGCGCGGTCGCCTTCGAGATCGCCAAGGTGCTGCGCGAGCGCGGCGAGCGGGTCGACTTCGTCGGCAGCTTCAACCTGCCGCCGCACATCAAGTACCGCATGGAGGAACTGGACTTCGCCGAGACGGCGACGAACCTGGCCTTCTTCCTGGGACTCATCGACAAGAAGCAGAGCCTGGAGCTGCCGGCCCGGCTGCGCCCGCTGCCCCGCGAGGAACAGGTCGCCCGGCTCGTCGAACTCGCCCCGGCCGGCCGGCTCGCCGAACTCGACCTGACCGCCGACCGGTTCGCCGCCTGGGCGGAACTCGCCGACTCCCTCACCGACCTGGGCCGCGCCTACGAACCGAGCGGTTCGGTTCCCTCCATGACCGTCTTCCACGCGATACCGCTGCGCGGCACCAGGCAGGACTGGCTCGACAACGAACTGCGCCGCTGGGACGCGTTCACCACCGGCCCCAACCGTTACCTGGAAGTACCCGGCGAGCACTACACCATGCTGGCCCCGGCGCACGTGGCCGAGTTCCAGGCCGTCCTGCGCCGGGAGCTGGACCTGCGCCTCGCCGAGGCCGACGAGATCGCGATCCGACGGGGAGCAAACCGATGACGACGTCCGGTACCGGCACCGCCTCTCCCCTGCGCGGTGCGAAGATCCTGATCACCGGCGGCACCGGGCAGGTCGCCCGGCCGGTCGCCGAGGCGCTGGCCGAGCACAACGACGTGTGGTGCCTGGGCCGGTTCGGCGACCCGGCCGCCGAGCGTGACCTCGCCCGGTGCGGGATCACCACCTGGCGGTGGGACATGACCGACCTGTCGCCGTACGCGCTCAAGGGGCTCCCCGAGGACTTCACCCATGTGCTGCACGCTGCGGTGCGCCGCGGCGAGGACGGCGACTTCAACGCCACCGCCGAGATCAACGCGGTCGCCACCGCCCACCTGATGAACCACTGCCGCACCGCCGAAGCGTTTCTGTACGTCTCCACGGGCGCGCTGTACAAGCGGCAGACCCTGGACCACCGGTACACCGAGGACGACCCGGTCGACGGTGCCGCGGACTGGCTGCCCGCCTATCCGATGGGCAAGCTCGCCACCGAGGGCGCGGTGCGCGCCTTCGCCCGGGTGCTGGACCTGCCCACCACCATCGCCCGGCTCAACATCGCCTACGGACCGGGCAGTTACGGCGGGGTGCCGATGCTCTACTTCCGGCAGATGCTCGCCGGCGCCCCCATCGCCGTACCGCTGGAGGGCCAGAACTGGTGCTCGCTGCTGTACACCGACGACCTCGTCGACCAGGTCCCGCATCTGTGGCGGGCCGCGTCGGTCCCGGCGACGCTGGTGAACTGGGGCGGTGACGAGTCGGTCGGCGTCACGGACTGCATCCGGCACATCGAGGCCCTCACCGGCGTGCCGGCCCGGCTGGTGCCGAGTGCGGTCACCCGCGAGACCTATCAGTTCGACCCGGCCCTGCGCCGCCGGCTGACCGGCCCGTGCCGGGTCGGCTGGCGAGACGGCATCGAGCGCACGCTGCGCGCCGTGCACCCCGACCACCTCAGCGTCTGAAAAGGAACCGACGGCATGGCGACGACGACAGCGACGATGGCGACATCGGACACGGCAGAGATGTCGGAGACAACAGGGGCGGCAGGGGCGGCGGACCACAATCTGCGGCTGATCCAGCGCGCCTACCGGGCCTTCCACGCCCGTGACGTGAGCGCGCTGCTCCAGACCCTGGACCCCCAGGTCGAGTGGGTACATCCCGACGGGATGGCCGGGTACGGGCTCGGCGGCACCAAGCGGGGGCACGACGGCGTCAAGGAGTTCCTGGCCCGTGTCCCCACCGTGCTCGGCGGGATGCGCCTGGAGCCGCGGGAGTTCGTGGCCGCCGGCGACCGGGTGGCGGTGTTCGGTGTGCGCGAGGTGACCTCGGTACGGGGCACCTCGGCGACCCTGTCGTTCGTCCACTCCTGGGTGCTGCGGGACGGACTGGCGGTCCGTATGGAGGACATCTTCGACACGGTCGAGTTCCATCGCCTGATCGAGAGCTGACGCGGAGCGGGAGCCGACGCAGGGCGGGAGCCGAGACAGGGCGGGAGCCGACGCGGGCCGGAACCCGGGCACGCCCGGGATCCAGGCCGCCGTCGGCCGCTGCTCAGGGGGCCCGGGAGAATCCGGTTCCCGGACCTCGATCGCTCAGGGCTGCGGATGGACCACCTGGACGCCCCGCGCCTGCATCGTCTCCACCACCGGGTTGTCCGGTGCGGCGTCCGTGACGACCAGGGCGATCTCCTCCAGCGAGCAGATGCGCCCGAGCGCCGTGCGGCCGAGCTTCTCGGCCGTGGCCACCAGGATGACCCGCTGGGCCGCGTCGAGAGCCGCCCGCTTCACCCGGACGTCGTCGAGGTTGTACGCGGTGGCTCCGCGGGCCGCGTCCACACCGCAGCACCCCAGCACGAACGTGTCGAAGCACAGGTCCTTGAAGGTCTCGGCGGGCGTGTGGCCGTAGAAGGAGAGTTCTCCCGAACGGATCTGGCCGCCGGGCAGCAGCAACTGGATGCCGGGGTACGAGGACACGGCGAAGGCCGCGTGCAGCGACAGCGGGGTGACCGTGAACTGCCGGTCCTCCATGGCCTTCGCGACGGCCACCAGGGTCGTACCGGTGTCCAGGGCGACCGTCTCACCGTCCGTCAGCAGCGACAGCACGGTGCGCGCGAGCCGCTCCTTCGCCTCCGCGCCCGCCATCGCGCGGACCGCGTACGGCGGTTCGACCCCGCCCGGCACATTGCTCACCGCGCCGCCGCGCACCCTGCGCAGCGCACCGCGTGACTCCAGGAGCTCCAGGTCCCGGCGGATCGTCATTTCCGAGGCCCCCGTCGCGCGGGCGAGGTCCGCGACGGTCGCACGGTTCTCGCGCATGACCAGCTCGATCACGAAGTTGTGCCTCTCCATCACGTTCATGTCGGCGAGGGTACCGGTCATCAGCACTGGATTCCCATTGACAAACATCCATCATGTTCAAGTAAACATGACCCGTGAGAGATTTGGCCGGAGATGCTCACCGGCCTGTGACTTTCCCTCGCACTCGATGTGTGTTCAATCCGGCGTCCTGAAGGAGTCCGATGTCCACAGCCCGCAGACCCGCCGCGTCCGGGCCCCCGCAACCGCTGCTCACGACCATGGCGATCGTCGCCTCCTGCGCGGCGTTCGTGGTGATCGGGGCCCTGCAGGCCCTGTACGGGCCCGCGATCCCCGCGCTGCGCGCCGACTACGGCATCGGCCCCGCCGTCGCCGGACTCGGCCTGAGCGGGCACTTCGCCGCCGCGGTGGTCGGCGTGCTCGTCTACCACCTGCTGCGCGCCCGGCTGGGCCACCGGATCCTGCTAGGCGCCTCCTACC
>NZ_JBFAET010000180.1:0-18378 GCF_040642095.1 Streptomyces sp. NPDC020362 | reverse complement strand
GACCATGGCTGGGCAACGTATGCAGACATGAGCAAGTGGATGCGGCCACCCTCGTGGACCTTCTGGGGCGGCGCGTCCACCCGGACGAACGCAAACGGCCCGGCATCCGGAGGACGGTTGCCGAACGCGGCGAACGGCGTTCGAAGAGCCACTGCGGGAAGCAACTGCCCTGCCGTAGCTCGGGGATGGCCAGTTCGATCGTTCCCGCGCGGGTCTCCCACTCGCGTGAACGACGGCCGTTGCGGTGGTTGACGCGTTCGTCGCCGGCCTGCCCGTGTGTGGCGCCGCAGACGGCGTCGGCCTCGGCGGACATCTGACCATTGCGCGGAGCAGATCGGGACTCGTAAGAGACCATCAGGCCGCCCAGGGAGAGCGGCCCTCCAGGACCAGTCCGCAGCTCGGTGGCCCACCGGAACGGCCCGGCATGGATCCGGCGAACGCCATGCCTCGACTGCTACCTCCGAGATCTTTTTACGGGCTCTTGTACTGCGCCGCAGCCTGGCTCGCGATGACGAGACTCTCCCCGCCAGTCCCGAAGCCATGATCCACATCGCGTCGATCGGCAACCCCGCCAAGCGCACAACGGGCGAGACCGCACCCAACCGGCGAGGCGCCCAATAGGACATACGGGGTGATCTACCTAGATCAAATGCCCTCTCGGGCCGCGCCGTAGGGGCATCCCTCCGGCACCCCTGTGGTCCGGTGCACGAAGGCCGGCCGCAGGTCGGGATCCTCGGGGTCGTAGTAGCGGTGGAACACCATGGTCGCCCCTCCGGACAGGGGCGGGACGATCCAGCTCCAGTCGGTCGGCACCGGGCGCCCGTGCCGCCTCTCGCGGTCCACGTGCGCGAGGAACCGCCGCGACTCCGTGTGGTGGTCTGCCATGGTCACCCCCGCCTGCTCGTAGGAATGCAGGACCGCCAGGTTGAGCTCGACCAGGGCGCGGTCCCGCCACAGGGTGCGCTCGTTGCGGGTGTCGAGGCCGAACAGCTCGGCGACGGTGGGGAGCAGATTGTAGCGGTCGGTGTCGGCGAGGTTGCGCGAGCCGATCTCGGTGCCCATGTACCAGCCGTTGAAGGGCGCGGCCGGGTACGTGACCCCGCCGATCTCCAGCGACATGTCGCTGACGGCCGGCACCGCGTACCAGCGCAGACCGAGGCTGGCGAACCCCGGATGGCGCGGATGCGTCAACGGCACCTCCAGCACGGCGTCCTCGGGCACCTCGTAGAATTCCGGGGTCGGGCCGGAGCCGGGCTGCACCAGCAACGGCAGCACCTCGAAGGGGGTTTCGCCGCCTTTCCAGCCCAAGTCCCGGGCCAGCGCCGCCCGGTGGGTGCTGCGCGGGTCGTCCGCGTAGCGCACCAGTTGCTCGCCCAGCAGCGTGGCGGCAGGACGGCCGGGGCGATCGGGGGCGAAGACGCTGATGACCGGCCGGATACGGCCTCCATTGGTCGCGATCCGCAGATGCTCGAAGCACTCACTGGCGATGTCGTCGGGATGCGTGACGTGCCGCAGGTCCCGCACGACCAGGTTGTTCCAGTAGAGCCGGCCTATGCAGCGCGCCGCGTTGCGCCAGGCCACCCGTGCGCCGAACGCAAGCTCCGCCGGGGTGTGTTCGTACGTACCGAAGCGCTCCACCTCCGCGGTGACCTCCGCGAGCCGCCGGCCCGGATCGCCGTCGCCCGGGTTCTCGGCGGCGTACTGGCGGATGAACACCTCGGCGGCCGCCAGGACGGCCTCGTGCGCCGGCGGGCGGCGCCGAGCCGGGTCGGACGAAGGTGGGAGTTGCACCGGATTCACTCCTGCTCGGGGTCTGGTGCTCACACGGGCCCGTGGCGCCGGCGGTGGTCCGGCGGCCGCTCGGCCGGGAGCGGACGGGTCGAAGCCGAGTCCGGTGGGCGGGCACGGCAAGCGAGTGGCCGCACGGCCGGGGCCGGGTCGGCCGGGTCGGGCCGGACGCTCAGTCCTCGGGCGGTTCCCGCAACTGCCGGGGCAGCAACGCGGCCTCGAGTGCGGGCACGTCGAAGGGGTCGAAATGGATCCGCTCCTGCGGGATGCCCTGCCGGGCCAGGGTGGCGCTGGCCTGCGTGACCATGCCCACCGGCCCGGAGAGGAACGCCTCGTGCCGGTACCACGGCCCGAACTCGTTCAGCACCCGCGGCAGGGTGCCCTCCAGCCCCGCAATACGCTCGTGCGACACCGCGGCCCGCACAGAGAGCCAGTGGTGCCGCTGGGACATCCTGAGCATGTCGTCCAGGCCGTAGAGCTCCTCGGCGGTCCGCGCGCCGACGAAGACGTCGACGTAGCGCTCTGTCCCGATGCGGGCCGCGTCCTCGACCAGGGCCTTGATGGGGGCCATGCCGGTTCCGCCGGCCACGCACACCAGATCCCGGTCGGTGCGCGGGTCGAGCGTCATGTCGCCCTGAGTGGGTCCGAGCCGCACCACGTCCCCGGGCTTGGCGCTGTAGACCAGGCCCCGGCTGACCTGGCCCTGGGTGACCGCACGCACGTGGAAGGTCACGGTGTTGTCCGCTCGCGGCGCGTGCGCGGGCGAGTAGTAGCGCCACGCCTTGGGATGCCAGGGCGTCTCCACGCTCGCGTACTGGCCTGCCGTGTACGGGTAGGGCGCGTCGGGCCGCACGGTGATTTCCGCGATGCCATGGCCGCGGTGCCGGTGGTGGATGATCTCCGCCTCCCACACCGCGGGCGCCGTGCGGGCGTCCTCCTCCGCGGCGTGCATCATCACCTGCGCGACGACGCCGTATCCGTGCGTCCATGCGGCGGCCAGCTCCGGGCTCCACGCCGGGCCGGCGTAGCGGGCCAGGGATGCGAGCAGGCACTCGCCCACCGCGGGGTAGTGGCCGTCCAGCGCCCCGAACTTGCGGTGGTCGCGACCGAGCCGGCCGCAGAACCGGATCAGGTTCTCCGGGTCGTCGACGAGGTCGACGATCTGCAGCAGCCCGCGCAGCAACCGGTCGCGCTGGACGTCCAGGTTGTCCGGGAAGAGCCCGCGCACCTCGGGGTGGCGCGCGAACAGAATGGCGTAGAAATACACCGTCATGTCGGCTGCTTGCGGGCCGACCACGGCCACGCTCGCGCGCATCAGGGCGATTTCCTCCGCGGTCAGCGGCACAAGGTCCGGCAGCGGACTCGGCGCCGGGGGCGAGGGAGTGGAAGGAGGTGCTGCTGATTCCGGTGACTGCGCCGTGGCATCCGCTGCGTCACGGCGTCCTCGAGGCGCACGGGAGAACATCACCGGGCGCCTCCCGTTTCAATTTGAATCGTCATCACCATGAGGGAAATTCAGTGTCAGAGCAGGGGGGACCGCCGCGACCGCTGCACAACCGGTCGCGGCTGCCGGGGACAGGTCGATGGCCGGCACGGCATTGCGCTGTGCCGGATGCCCACCCAGCACCCAGAAAGGGTCCGCCATTCGGCTGTGGCGCCGTCACGATACGACACCACGGATCAACTCGGCCGCACACGGGCGACTTGGGAACGGACGGGGCGGAACTCCCTGGGACGTCTTGCCGTTCAGTGGCGATCGGCAGGAACGCATTCACCCTAATACACAATCTTCACCCGTCAACCAAAGGATAGGCGCGACCTCCCCGCCACTTGCGCGCTTTCCCCCCATGGGCCGGCCTGCGATGCGTGTATTCGGCGCCGAGGAGGGGGAGTTGACGCGGAACCGAACGGAGGATGCTTGTGGAACCGGCCGGAATCAGGCCGCGGCGCGGCAGCCCGGCAACTCCAGGGAATCCGCTTCTACTTCTGCTGATGAGGCGTCGAAGCCCGCTCCGAATTGCCATCCGAAACCAGTCGGTTTCGCGAGCTGCGGTGGATTCAGAAGGCATGGCTCACGACAGCGTAATACCGGGTGAATTCACCGAGCTGAACGTGATCTCTGTCGGTAAATCCGGATAACCGGGGCACTCGGGTTCCTGGGCTGCGGTCCTGCTCTGGGAAATCCCTACCCTCTGGCAGGCCGGCGTCCCGGCGGCGCTGCACCGGCCGGATGCATCGCTCCGCCGGGGTTCCTTGGCACTGGCGGCGCCCGCTGGCGCAGGCGCCCGAGGCGCTGGGCTTCGCGGAGTTCGATCGCGAGCTTGACCGCGCGGTGCGGCTACGGATCCCCAGGCGTGTTGTCGACTCGCTGGGCGTGCGCTCATACAGCCTCGCAAGCCAAGTCGACGAGCCGTTCCACCGTGGGGTGCCAACTGAATCCGGTGGGCGAGGACCGCAAGCGGATCCGCGGCTGCCTGGGCGTAGGCGGACTGCAGGTGCCCGAGCGCACGGGCGGGTGGCGATGGCCTGCTGGTCGTGTTGGTGGAGTTGGTGCCAGTGTCGGGCTGCGATGACCGCGAGGACGGCCACGTCGAGGAACATCGCCGGCGGGGCACCGTCGCTTGGGGGCGGCGGTGTGCGCATGGCTCGAAGGGCGCCGGGCAGATTCGGCCTCGTGGGAAGTTCCCCGGCCGGCGCGTAACCTGAAGCAGTATGAAGATCCCCGTCGTGGATTCATGGTGTCGCAAACTGCTGTCACCAAAGGCACGACAAGCCTCTGACCTGCGAGGGGATGGGCGCGCATGAAAGTCTCCGTCTCCTCCGACATGGACGAACCTGTCGCCGGGCTCCTGGTGGAGGAGCTGCGCCGGCGCGGCCACGAGGTGCGCGTGCACGGTGCGCTGCGGCCCGGTGCCGACCCGCAGTGGGCGGTCTGCTCGGAGGCGGCCGCCCGTGACGTCGCCGAGGGTGCGGCCGACCAGGCGGTCGTGTGCTGCTGGACCGGCACCGGTGCCTCCATCGCGGCGAACAAGGTGCCGGGCGTCCGTGCGGCGCTGTGCACCGACGCCGCCACGGCCGACGGCGCGCGCCGCTGGAACGACGCCA
This sequence comes from Streptomyces sp. NPDC020362, assembly GCF_040642095.1. Classification (NCBI taxonomy): domain Bacteria; kingdom Bacillati; phylum Actinomycetota; class Actinomycetes; order Kitasatosporales; family Streptomycetaceae; genus Streptomyces; species Streptomyces sp. NPDC020362. The sequence goes on along the minus strand of NZ_JBFAET010000180.1, from coordinate 13,485 downwards.
ACGTCCTGGCCCTCAGCCTGCGGCTGACTTCTGCACCGGTGCTGACGGAGATCCTCGACGCCTGGTTCGCCGCAGAAGCCAGCACGGATCCGGACGACGTGCAGAACGTCGCCCGCGTCGGCCGCCTCGACGCCGCCAGGAAGCTCTCCTAGGGGCGTACGGCGACCTGACGCGGGCCAGGGGCCGGTCGTTCGCTCGATGTGTCGTGTGCTCGGTGTCGGGTCGTGCTCGATGTCGTGTTACCCGGTGTCGGGTCCAGCTCGTCGCCGGGGTGTGCGCGGTGTCCGGTCGTCTCCGGTGTCCCGTCGTGTCCGTTGCCCGGCCGGGACTCAGTGGGCGCCCAGGCCGCCGCCGCCGAACGAGCCGCTCGTCCCCTTGCTCCAGCGCGGGCGGGCCTTCTCGGTGCCTGTCCTGGTGTGCATGTTGGTCAGCTCGTACGGGGTGAGCGCGTGACCGCCCTTGGGTACCCGCGGAATCTCCGTGGGTTCCCTGTTCTCCTGGATCTCGCGCACCGCGCCGCCCTCCGGCAGGTGTGGCTGTTCCTCGGGGCGTGGTCGAGGGGGTTCGCGGTATTTGATGCGAGAGTTCATCCAGAAGCCTCCGGCGAGCAGCGCCAGGACGGCCACGGCCATCAGGAAGAAGAAGAGGCTCGCCAGACCGCTTGCCGCGGCCAGCTGCGTCTGTGCGGTACTCATAGCACAGGAATACCCCGCCCAGAAGGGGACGAACCGGACACCGTGCGTGACTGCGGGGCCACGCATGACGGCCCCGCTGGGGCCGCGATGGCTCCGGCCGTGGCGTCCGAGCGCCCGGTAAGGGTGGTTTGCCCCGCCTCGGCCCGGCTACCCGGGCGGTGTGACACCTCCGACTTCGCAGCAGCAGCTCTACCGGTTCCTGGAGGACCGTTTCCTGTGCGCCCAGGCGTGCACGGAGTGCTCCAGGGCATGTGCGGTGCGTGCGAGCCTCCTGGATCCCGATGGCACCGAGCACCGGGACCGCGTGCGCCGGCTGGGCATCATGTGCGCCGAGGTGTGCGAAGTGACCTGCCGCATGCTGTCCGAGCAGAACCGTCAGGAAGAGGAAGGGATCAGGATCCAGCTGGAGTGGTGCCGCTCGGTCTGCCTGGAGTGCGCGCACGCCTTCGACGGGCAGTCCGGTGCCGAATCGGCCGCAGGGGCGTGCCGGTCCTGCGCCGGAGCCTGCACGGACTTCATGGCGAGCCTGAACTGAGCCGCGGCACGCCATTCCCAATTTCTGAAACACGTTCTACGGTGTGCGCCGTCAGGACCGCCCTTGGGGACCCTGGAGGCGCCGTGCACCTCGACCACACGCCCGAACAGCAGCGGCTGCGCAACGAACTGCGCACCTACTTCGCGGAGCTGGTGCCGGCGGGCGCCTACGCCCGGTACACCGACCCGGCCGCGCAGAAGCGGTTCTACCGCGAGACCATCCGGCGGCTCGGTGCGGACGGCTGGCTCGGCGTGGGCTGGCCGAAGGAGTACGGCGGGCGCGGGATGACGGCTATGGAGCAGTTCATCTTCTTCGACGAGGCCGCGCAGGCGGGCGTACCGCTGCCCTTGATGGCGCTGAACACCGTCGGTCCCACGCTCATGCGGTTCGGCACCGAGGAACAGCGCGCGTACTTCCTGCCCCGCATCCTCTCCGGCGAGATCGACTTCGCCATCGGCTACAGCGAGCCCGAGGCGGGCACCGACCTCGCCGCCCTGAAGACGCGGGCCGTGCGCGACGATGGGGGCACCTCCCGCTCGAGCGGAGCCGAGAGCGGGGGAGAGTACCTCGTGAACGGACAGAAGATCTGGACCACCAACGGCGACACCGCGGACTGGGTGTGGCTGGCCGTGCGCACCGACCCCGCGGCGCCGCCGCACAAGGGCATCACCATGCTCCTGGTGCCGACCTCCGACCCGGGCTACTCCTGCACCGTGATCAACACGCTCGCCTCGCACGACACGACAGCCAGCTACTACGAGGACATCCGCGTCCCCGTCTCCCGCCGCGTGGGCGAGGAGAACCAGGGCTGGCGGCTGATCACCAACCAGCTCAACCACGAACGCGTCACCCTCGCCGCCCACGGCACCATGGCGATCCGTGCCCTGCACGACGTGCAGCGCTGGGCGATGGAGACCAAGCTGGCCGACGGCCGCCGCGTGATCGACCTGCCCTGGGTGCGCCGCCTGCTCGCCCGCACCCACACCCGGCTGGACGCGATGAAGCTCCTGAACTGGCAGATGGTGACGGCCGTCCAGGACGGCACGCTCGCCCCGCAGGACGCCTCCGCCGTCAAGGTCTACGGCTCCGAGGCCCGCCGGGACGCCTACGCCTGGCTCATGGAGGCCGTCGCCGCAGCCGGGCCGCTCAAGGACGGCTCGGCGGGCGCCGTCCTGCACGGCGAACTGGAACGCGGCTACCGCTCGGCGGTCATCTTCACCTTCGGCGGCGGCAACAACGAGATCCAGCGCGAGATCATCTCGTGGATCGGGCTGGGGATGCCGAGGGTACGGCGCTGACAGGCTGCGACCACAGTCTTTGGCCGGCACAGAACGGGGATGGTGCTTCGACAGCTGTAGTACGTGGTCGTCACCGCCCGTGCCGTCCGTCCTCAGATGTCCGCGTGACGGGTCAGCGACAGCCGTCAGGCGGCACCTGAGGCGGTGATGACACGGGCAGGCTGTGAGCGCCATCGTGAGTGGGTCATGGGGGGGGCGGATGGGTCCCGTGTGCGCCGTCGCGGCTGGGTGCCGCGCGTGGTGCCGGTGGCGGCTGTACGGGCGGGACTGTTCTCGGTTCTCGGCACGGTGGTCGCAAGCACTGTCCACCATCTGGCGTTCGAGTGAGCCCTTCGTCGGGCGTGCGGGCTGCCGCGGCCCTCGTCTTCTTCGCCGTCGCCCTTCCAGGTGCGGGGCAGGAGAAGCGACTGGCTTGGCTCACGCACCTGTTTGGGAGTCGGGCCTCCGGCCGCACAGAGTCGGCAAACCCTTCGTCCGTGGTCCCAGGCGGCTTGGCGCCGTGAATCGGCGACAAGGTCCATCGCCCGCAGCCCGTTGCTGGCGACCCTGAGTGGGCCACCGCCTCGAAGACGCGCACTACCGGCATCATCACCAGGCTGACCGGCAACTCGATCGTGACGAGGTTGTGGTGCTGTCCGCCGGCGGTTTCGGGGGCCGGGGTGGGCAACTGCCGGTTGCAGGCGGGGTGGGCCTCCGCGAAAGTCAGGGGTTTCGACTGCCCGAAGGCGACGGGCGGTGGCGCGTGGCGGAGGACGGAGGCTATTTCAGGCCGATTGCGGCGCAGTCCGCCTTGTACTGCGGTGTGCAGATGTCCTTGACGGAGTAGACGCCGTCCGCGATCACCGTGTCCTTGATCTTGTCCTTCGTGAGGGCGGTCACCGGGACGAGCCTCGCGGGGACCTTCTTCGTCGTCGGGCTGTCGACCGTGTCGCGGGTCAGTGCGTCGAACTGGATGTCCTTGCCCTGGACCTTGTCCACCGCCATCTTCGCGGCGTCGGTGGCCTCGTCCAGGAACGACTTGTACACGGTCATGTACTGGTCGCCCGCAACGATCCGCTGTACGGCGTCCAGATTCGCGTCCTGTCCGGTCACCGGGGGGATCTTGGTGACCCCTGCCTCCCTCAGCGCGTCGATGACGGCGCCCGCCATGCCGTCGTTCGCCGAGTAGACGGCGGCGATGTTGTCCGGCCCGACCGACTGGATCGCCTCCTTCATATGCGCCTTGGCCACCGCGGGCGACCACTTGGCGGTGTCGTACTGCTTGACGATCTGGACTTGACCCTGGAGTTCGCCGAGCGCGCCCTCCTTGAACTGCGCTGTGTTCGGGTCGGCCGGGTCGCCGTTCATCATGACGATCTTGTTGTTCGACGCCTTCGAGCCGAGCGCCTGGATGATGGCGCGGCCCTGCACCTGGCCGACGAGCTCGTTGTCGTGCGAGACGTACGCGTCGATCGGCCCCTGGGCGAGGCGGTCGTACGCGATGACCGGTATGCCCGCGTCCTTGGCCTTCCGGACGGCCGGCGCGATGGCCTTGGCATCCACCGCGTCCACCAGAATGACGTCGACCTTCTCGTCCACCATCTGCTGGAACTGTCGACTCTGCATGGTCGGGCTGGTCTCGGCGTTGGCGTAGACGACCTTCCCCTTGCCGTGAGTGAGGGAGGTGACCTCCTTCTTGAAGATGGGGTAGTCGAACTTCTCGAATCGTGCCGTGTCCTTGTCGGGCAGGAGCAGCCCCACCGAGATCTTGTCCCCCTTCTTCGAGGACGCGGAGCTGCCGCTCCCGGCGGCGCTTCCGGTTGCGCTGCACGCGGTGAGTGTGAGTGCGGACGTGGAGGCCGCGAGGACAACCGCGACATGACACGCGACGGTGGTCCTGTAGGTGGTACGAGCGTTCACATTACGTGCCTTCCGAAATGGGGGGCATCATGGCGACCCAAGCGACGGAAGCAAACGCGGAAACACCACGGAACGTCAAGATGTAAGGACAACATGGTGGTTGAGGTGTGACATTCACATCTCCGCCCGCCCAGGTGCCGCAGGGCTGTCCCTGCAGGTCAGAGCGATGCTGTCCAGGCCGCCGCGGACATCACCACGGTCACGGATTTTCTGTCCGGGGAAGAAGATGTGCTGCAAGAACCTGCGTGACCGTCCTGCCGTTGCGCTGTCGGCCCGTTCCGTGTGTACGCGGGCGGGAACCCGCGAGGGCCGTACGTTGCGCCCCAGTAGCCTGCGTACCGCCTGGAGCGTCCAGGCCAGGTGGAAGTGCCGGCCGGCTACCGTCCTGTTCCCTCCGGTTTTCTCGCCGACCTTGAAGCCTGCGCGCACCAGCTCGGCCTCCGAGAAGGCTGGGCGACGAGGACTTCATCGCTCCTGGGGGCGACTGCGGGCTCCCCGCGCATACCCGCGCCAGATCCGCCTCCCGCACGACGTGCAGCAGGCCGGGTGCACGGCGGGAGAAAGGATTTCGTGCGCTGGGTGCCGCCCGCGTGTACCAATGTGCCAAGAAGGCTCGGCAGCCGTCGCCGCGGAATACCGCCGCTGGTTGGCAACGGCGCAGGTCGGCGGCGACAAGAGGTGACAACCCATGGCTGTGGTCGCAGAGGCGGCCGACGACGCCATTGTCAGTCCCCCCTGCCATCATCCCGCCATGCTGTACGACGCATGGGTGGCCGAATCCCGCAGGAACAACTCGTTCGACGACGTGCGGTCCGCCGTGCTCAGCCGCGTCCGCCGGCCCGTCGACCTTCTGGAACGTCAGAGGACCGAGATCCGGCGGTACATGGGGACCGGGCACCGCCGATCCGGAGCGGCGGGCGCGGCGACCCGGTCCGAGATCGACGGGCGGCTCGCGGCCTGCACGGACGAGGCACGCATCCCCGAGGGGCTCATCCCTGCCCACACTCCCTGGGCCGCTCCGATGAGAGACCGCGCGAAGGCCTCTCCGGCGCCGGAACTGGCCGGCCTTCTGGGGCACTTGACGAATCTGTCGGGACCGCGCCCCACCCGGAAGCGGCGGCCGACATGCCTCGGACTCGCGGAGGCGGCGTCGGAGCGGGACCTCGTGCCGCCGTCCTGCGGGCGCCGGCCGAGGACGTTCCGTTGTGCAGCGGGGGCGACGGCAAGGTCTTCCTGCCGTTCGAGGACGAACGGCTCTCCGTGATCCTCAGCAAGGCGTTCCTGCTCGCCGCCGACGCCAGGATCACCGACAGGACGATCGTCCACCAGATCAAGAGGGGCGCCTGATGAACCTCGCAGCCCGGCTGACGCGCGCGCTGACCGACCCGGACTTCACCCTCGAGGACGACGAAAGGCGCCCGGACCTGTCACAGGTCTCCGACGAGGAACTCGGCAGCCTCTTCGTGACGGCCTGCCGAATGGACGCCTCGGCCACGTACCCGAGAACGACGGTCCGCTTCGCGGTCGAGGACGCGGCCCGCGAACGGCAGCCGCGCTACACGCCCGACGCGTGCCGCCGGATGTTCGAGGCACTCGTCGAAAGGTGTGAGGAGCACGGCTGGGCGGACCTCACCCTGGGCCTCGACGCACTGGAACACTGCACAGGACCGCTGCCCGACGTGTCCGAACCGGCCCGCGCCCTGGTCGGGTTCTGGCTGGAGCAGAACACCGTGCGTCAGCCGTACGCGCTGCTCGCGGTCGCGGGGCTCGCCGGCGACAGGGCCCTGCGCACGGCCGTGGAACGTCTCACCCGCGACGTGGGCCCCATCGCCGCCGACGAGATCGCCGTCCTCGCCGGCCTCGCCCTGGCCGAGCGCAGGCTGCTGTCCGGGATCGACCGGGACCACAGGTTCGTCCCGCCGCTCGCGCACACATGGCGCAAGGCGGCCGACAACCCTGCCTACGTGGCGTTCGCCCGCCGCGCCCTTGAGGCGGCGGCCGACCGTACCGACGCGATCCGGGCCGGCGAGATCCCCTACCGGGCGGACAAGGCGTTCAACGACCGGGAGATCACAGCGCTCGGACAGGCCCTTCGGGTGGCGCTGCTGCGCGACGAGCCCTGGCTGCCGGAGCTGTTCGAGCGGCTGCTGCCGGGCATCGCCCTCGCCCCGACGGCGGCGAGGACGCTTCCCTCGCAGGCCCTGCTGTACGAGGTGGTCCGCGCCGCGCAGGACTTCCCGACGCCCGAGCTGGTGACCGCGATCCGTACCCTGCGCCGGACCGTCCGGCACGCCGGGGTGCCCAAACAGCTCGACAAGATGCTGAAGAAGGTCGACGCGGCCTTGGCCGAGCGCACCGACGTGGCACTGCGGCTGCCGAGGATGGAGTTCGACACCGAACCCGTCGGCGGCTCGGCAGCGGGCGGCGTCCTGCGCCGGACGGCCGGTGACCACCAGGCCGTCGTCAGGGTCGCCGAGACCGCCACGCTGACCTGGGAGAAGGACGGCCGCCCGCTGCGCAGCGTCCCGGCGCCGGTCCGCCGCGACCACGCCGCCCTGGTCAAGGAGCTGCGCGACCTGGTGAAGCGGGTGAATGCCCAACTGGTCACCCTCGTACGTGCGTTGGAGGGCGGCTTCACCCTGGACGCCGTCCACCCGTACGGCTGGTGGCGCACCGAGCTGGCCGGGCACCCCCTCGCCCGGACCCTGGTGCGTCGGCTGATCTGGGAGGTCGAGGTCGCCCCCGGCGAATGGCGGGCCGTACTGCCCGAGACGGACGAGCAGCTTCCCGACGCCCCCGACGACGCCTCCGTACGGCTCTGGCACCCGCTCCGCTCCACCCCCCACGCCGTACGGGCCTGGCGGGACCTGCTCACCGAGCGGTGCATACGGCAGCCGTTCAAGCAGGCGTTCCGCGAGATCTATCTCCTCACCCCGGCCGAGGAGGAGACCCGCGTCTACTCCAACCGCTTCGCCGCCCACCTCGTCCACTACCGCAGGATGTTCGCCCTGTTCCGCGCCCGGGGATGGAAGAGCGGCCGGCTCGGCCCCTGGGACGGCGGGGACGGCGACGAGGCCGAGCGCACCCTCGCGGCGGGGGAGTGGCGGGTCCGCTTCTCCCACACCTGGGCCGACTGGGCGGGCGAGGACGAACTGGCCTCGACCGACCAGGTGCGGTTCGACCGCCGTGCGCAGAGCGGCGCCTGGCGCGAGGCGCCGCTCGCCGACGTGCCCCCGCTTGTGTTCAGCGAGGCGATGCGCGACGTGGACCTCTTCGTCGGCGTGACCTCGATCGCCGCCGACCCCGACTGGACCGACGGCGGCCCCGAGCGCGCCTATTGGGAGCGGGCCTCCTCCGCCGAGCTGACGGAGAGCGCCGTGGCGCGCCGAGACGTCCTGGAGCGGATCCTGCCGCGTCTGAAGATCGCCGACCGGTGCACGCTCGACGGCCGCTTCCTGATCGTCCGTGGCGATCTGCGCACGTACCGGATCCATCTGGGCTCGGCCAACATCCTGATGGAGCCGGACGCCAGCTACCTGTGCATCGTTCCGTCCCGGCGCCCGGGGGACGGCAAGGTGTTCCTGCCGTTCGAGGACGACCGGCTCTCCCTGATCCTCAGCAAGGCAGTGCTGCTCGCCGCCGACACCGGGATCACCGACGAGACCATCCTCATGCAGATCAAGCGAGGTGCCTGATGGCCACCGTGACGTTCCGGGACGAGACCGCGACGGGCAAGCGGGTCACCGAGTGGACGGTCGCCGGGCTGCCGGAACGGATGACCGTACGTGAGCTGATCAGGCTCCGGGTCCGCGAGGAGGTGGCCCGGCACAACGCCCGCCCGGGCAACCGCTTCAACGGGCTCGTCCGCCCCGACGACGCGGAGACGGAGCTGAACGGCTACCTTCTGCGCGAGGCCCGCCGCATCGACTGGGAGCGCCAGGCCGAGATCGCCGAGCGCGCCTTCCTGGCCAACGGGTTCTTCGTGCTGGCCGGCGATCGCCAGGTCGACGGCCTCGACGACGTCGTCGATCTCACCGTCGATCCGGGTCTGGTCTTCATCAAGCTCGTCGCCCTCGTCGGCGGCTGAGAGACCGGAATGTCCCGGCCGGTCCGGGGGCTCCTGTCCGCACGCCCGGACCGGCGGGTCCACGGGCCCCGGGAACGGCGGACCCCGGCCGTAGCGGGCGGCAACGCCTGTGCCGTGTGCGGGAGTTGACGGGTCCTTCGGCGGCTGCTTCACTGCAGCAGTGGCTGATCCACTGAACCACTGAGCCACCCCGGTTCCGATCCGTCGGGCGTCACCGCGGGGACGGGGCCGTGGCTGCTGACGGCATTCCTTGCCGGTCCGGAGCAGTGGTCGCACCGCCTTGCGGGGTGGCGTGCCCGGCCGGAAGGCCAGGGAATGTCATGAACGCTTCAGCGTCGCACTCTGCCGTCCGCTCGGCAGGGCGCGAGGTGTGAAGCCCCATCGCACGAGGCGCCCGAGAACCCTCGGATCCGCCCATCGCCGGTCTGCGGCCGTCCTCCACGAAGGGGCGGCGGCGGCCACTGCAGAAGGAGCATGGTGAGCAGAGCATTGAAACGGCGTGGCGCCCTGATCGGCATGATGTTGTGCGTAGTCGCCGGCGCGGCCCAGCCGGCGTTCGCCTCGGCGGTGGCGGACCCGGGCGGCCGGCCCGCGGCGCCCCGGACTTCCCCGGTCCACGAGACCGAGCAGGGGATCGCGCGGTCACTGGCCTCCTCGCTCCGGAATCCGCAGTGGAGGGCACAGGTGCGCTCGGCCGCGCTCGGCGCACGAGACGTGGACCTGCAGAGCCTGGCAGCCGGAGCCGCCGGCCCGGCGGGAAGGCATCTGCACACCTCGGTCGCCGCCGCCGACAGACGCATCGTGGGCCTCAAAGGCCTGCCCGCATCGACCGGATCGCTGCTGCGTCTGCGCCTGGGTGCGCCCGCCATGCGCGCGCACCTGAGCGTCGGCACCACCCCGTGGGTCGCCGTCGCGGCGGCCGACGACCACGCCAGGGCCCTCACGGCGTACGACAGCCGGGGCCGCGCTCATGTCGTGGACACCTCCCGGGTGCCCGAGCGTCCCCTGTACATCCTGGACGTCGACGTCTCCAAGGCCCGCCGGGCCGGACTGGCGGTGCTGCACAAAGCACTCGCCGACAAGGGCCTCGACTCACCCGGGGTCACGTCCGCGAACGCCCCCGACGCGGCGGGCTGGTGGGCCACCAAGGTCACCGCCGTCGAGGTGAAGGACGACGAGGAGCCCTGGTTCAAGGGCGCCGCCGAGATGTTCTCCCTGGTGACCGGTTTCGGGCCGGACGGCAAGGCGCGCGTCGACTCGGTCGACATGCCGTACCTCGACTACGACAACACCGTCTACTACCCGAACCAGATCCTGGTCAACTGGTCGAACTACAAGTACAACCTCGCCGACGTCGTCATGATGGAGGACGACGACGGCACCAACTACAAGGCGCTCGCCCAGGCGCTCACCACGGCCCTGCTCACCGTCACCGACCAGGGCGCCTACATCCCGCTGGTCAACGCGGTCCTGGGCGCGATGCCCGACTCCTGGTTCACCGACGACCCCGACTATGTGGAGTCCTGGTACACCCTGTCCAAGAACTCCACGGGCCGGCTGAACGGTGCTGCGGGCAACGGCTGGATGACGGTCGAGCCGTACTTCGTCGAGCAGTTCTGACCGTCGCGCGCGCCGAACGGGCCTCGCGCGGGAGAGGGGCGACTGGGCCCGGCGGAAGCCGGGAGTTGCCAGGGTGCGTGATCGCAGTGCCCCTCTCCCGTCAGGGCGTCGTCCGCCGGGCGGCGGCCCGGAGAGGCCGATTCCGCACGGGATGAGCAAGCGCTTAGTAGGATGGGTGGTGGACAGTCCGAGCGACAGGGGAGGACAGCTATGGCGACGTCGCAGGCCGAGGCCTTCTACGAGCGGGAGGCCACCGGCCGGTTCCTGCCGACCGCCTACACCCGCGGGCCCTGGGACCCCGACTCCCAGCACGCCGGTCCGCCGGCCGCTCTGCTGGGGCTGGCCGTGGAAGAACGGCCGGGCCGACGCCCGGAGATGCGGGTCGCCCGGCTCAGCTACGAGATCATGCGGCCCGTCCCGATCCGGCCGCTGACCGTCACCACGCGTGTGCTGCGGTCCGGACGCAGCGTCGAGCTCGTCGAGGTCGGACTGACACCCGAGGGCGGCGAGGAGGTGATGCGGGCGACGGCCCTGCTGATGAAGGCGACGCCGGATGCGGTACCGGAGGTGTCACCGAGCCGGCAGGTACCCCCGCCCGGGGCCGGACAACCGGAACCGTTCTTCCCGGTCCCGTGGGACCAGGGCTACCACGCGGCCATGGACATCCGCTTCACCGCCGGTTCGTTCCTCGAACGAGGCCCGGCCACGGCGTGGATGCGCATGAGGATCCCCCTCGTCGCGGGCGAGGAGATCACGCCGCTCAGCCGGGTGCTGACGGCTGCGGACTCCGGCAACGGCGTCAGTACCGAGCTGGACTTCCACCGTTACGTCTTCATCAACCCCGACCTCACCGTCGGCCTGCACCGCCACCCCGAGGGCGAGTGGGTCTGCCTGGACGCCCGGTCGATGGTGGACGGGGCAGGCATCGGGCTGGCCGAGTCCGCCCTGCACGACGAGAAGGGCCCGCTCGGCCGCAGCACTCAGACCCTGTACGTGGCCGCGCGCGGCTGATCCGATGCCACGCCGATCCACCCGCGGTGCAGCGCCACGCCGATCCATCCCCCGTGCAGCGCCGCGACGACCCGGGGCGCATGGGGGATCGGCTCATCGGCCGCCTCGTGAACCCCTGGATCCTGGTCGCGGAGGAGGCCGTCCCGGGTGGCGGGATCGCACACCGGCCGGCCCGCGACTTGCGCGCGGGCCTTGCTGCCGGCCGTGCGGCCCGCACACACTGCCGGTGTGGACGGCACTGACACGGGCGACCCCGGCCTCTTCGGCCCCTCGTCGGTGACCTGGCAGATGCACGGCGACCCCATGATGTGGGTCGCCGGCGTCCGCGCGCTGTACCTCCAGGCGCTGCACCCGCGCGCGGTCCGGGGCGTCCTGCAGAACTCCGACTTCCGCCGCGACGCCTGGGGACGGCTGATGCGCACCGCGAACTTCGTCGGCACGACGACGTACGGCACCACCGAGGCGGCCGAGCGGGCGGGCGCCCGGGTGCGGAAGATCCACCGCATGCTCACGGCGACCGATCCCGGCACCGGCGAGCGCTACGGCGTCGACGAACCCGGGCTACTGCTGTGGGTGCACTGCGCCGAGATCGACTCCTACCTGCACGTCCTGCGCCGCTCGGGCTTCCCCCTCACCGACGCCCAGGCCGACCGCTACCTCGCCGAACACCGCGTCAGTGCCCGTCTGGTGGGCCTCGACCCGGACGCCGTACCGGCCGGCCTGACCGGGATGGCCGCCTACTTCGAGAAGATGCGGCCGGAGCTGGCCGCGGGACCCGAGGCGCGCGAGGTGGACGACTTCCTCCTCCGCCCGCCGACGCACCCCCTCCTCGTACCGGCGCGCGAGGTGCTGTGGCAGCGCGTGGCGCAGCTGGCGTACGCCTCTCTGCCTCCATACGCCCACGAGTTGTACGGCAGACCGGCCCCCGCACCCGCCGTCGTCACCCGTCGGCTGCGGGCCACAGGCGCCCTGCTGCGCCGCATTCCCGCACGTCTGCGCTGGCAGCTGCCGCCCAAACACATCCTGCGGGCCATGGCGAGGCTCGGCCCGAGTGCGCGACCGGCACCGTACAAACCGGGGCGATAGACCGCCATACTGGACGAGCAGGGGGTGTGTCACGGATCGGACCGCGTTCCGCGCGGTCGCGGCGCCGGGGCCGGGTCCCCCAGGGGGCGGGGCGGACGGCGACGGGGGCGACGGCGCGCGATGGGGGAGAACAGGCTGATTCAGGGCCGGTACCGGCTGCTCGATCTGATCGGGCGCGGCGGCATGGGCGAGGTGTGGCGGGCCCGCGACGAGTCGCTCGGGCGGCAGGTCGCGGTGAAGTGCCTCAAGCCGCTCGGCCCGCACCACGACCCGTCGTTCACCCGGATCGTGCAGGAGCGGTTCCGGCGGGAGGCCAGAGTGGCCGCCGCCCTCTCGCACCGCGGCGTGACCGTGGTCCACGACTTCGGCGAGGACGACGGCGTTCTCCACCTGGTCATGGAGCTGCTGGAGGGACGCGACCTGAGCCGGCTCCTGGAGGACAACAAGGGGCATCCGCTGCCCGTGGACGATGTGATCGACATCGCGGAACAGGTCGCCTCCGCCCTCGCCTACACCCACCAGCAGGGCATAGTGCACCGCGACCTGAAGCCGGCCAACATCGTGCGGCTGGCCGACGGCACGGTGAAGATCTGTGACTTCGGCATAGCCCGCCTCGGCCACGACATCGGCTTCACCACCCGGCTGACCGGCACCGGCATCGCGATGGGCACCCCGCACTACATGTCCCCGGAGCAGATCGGCGGATCCGAGGTCGACCACCGCAGCGACCTGTACTCGCTCGGCTGCGTCCTGTACGAGATCGCCACCGGGGCACCGCCGTTCGACCTGGACGACGCCTGGGCGATCCTCATCGGCCACCGCGACACCCCGCCGCGCCCGCCGCGCCTCCACCGCCCCGAACTGCCCGCCCGCTTCGAGCGCATCGTCCTCGACCTGCTGGCCAAACACCCCGAGGAACGGCCGTACGACGCGCGCGAGCTGAGCCTCCGTCTGGCCGGAGAGCGAAGGACGCCCGGGTACGTACCGACGGTCGTCGCGCGACGGCCGCGACCCGACGACGCGGATCACCGCGAGGGGCTCCTGCCGCCCTGGACCCGGGGAATGACCACCGGCCACAAGGCGGTCGGTTCCGGACTGCGTACCGTCCCGCCGGATGCCGGGGCCGCCCTGACCGGGGCATGGACCGCGCGCCCGGCCGCCGCGGTGGCGGTGCTGTCCCGGCCGTCGCCCGACGCCGTCACCGCCCACACCGCACGGCACCACGAGGGCCACGCGCACGCCCGGCGCGGGCGG
>NZ_JBFAET010000179.1:0-18516 GCF_040642095.1 Streptomyces sp. NPDC020362 | reverse complement strand
TCACAGACGAGCTTGTCCTTCTTGATGGTGCCGGCGGCGTTCCCCTCACGGTGGGTGCCCGTGCCGAGCGTCCTGGCGTTGGCCACGAGTTCGTGGTCCAGGCCAGGGTCGCAGGAGTAGGTGACCTTCACCTGCACGTTCGGCTTGTGGAACGACACCTTGTCAATGGTCAGCACGTTGGCCTTCGCGGCGGCCAAGGGGGCGGCCGCGAGGACACCCGCCCCCGCCACCAGGACTGCAGCCGCGGTCCCGGCAAGGCGTCGCCGAATACTGGTCGACTTCATCAATTCTCTTCCTTCCCCCCTGCGCAGCCACCTTTGGTCCAGGCGTGGAGAACACTCCAACTGAATCGGCGACTGCAACAGTTGATCTACTTTCCCTGAGAGACGGCGCTGACCCAGGCGACGTTCCACGTCTATGTGGCCGGTATCGGCAACACCCACGCCACCCGGCTCACCCAGAACGCGGCGGACGGCCTGCATCCGACGTGAGCCCGGGACGGCACGTACTCGGCGTTCAGCCGCGCGGAGGCCGGTGGACGCAGCAGGCTGATGCCCGCGGCCGGAGCCTCGTCGCGGGCGCAGGCCCAGGATCGCGTGCGGCATGATGACCGCGTGGACTTCGATGCGTACCGGGGCGAGTTGGTGGCGTTCTGCTACCGGATGCTCGGCTCCTTCCATGAGGCCGAGGATCTGGTGCAGGAAACGCTGCTGCGCGCCTGGAAGGCCCGTGACCGGTACGACCCGGCGCGGGCGTCGGTGCGGACCTGGCTGTACCGCATCGCGACCAACGTGTGCCTGACCGCGCTGGACGGGCGCGAGCGTCGTCCGCTGCCGTCCGGGCTGGGCGCGCCGAGCGAGGATCCCGGGGCGCCGCTCACACCGGCGCTCGATGTCCCCTGGCTGGAGCCGTTTCCCGACGCCCGGTTCGACGTGGAGTTGCGGGCCGACCTGCGGCTCGCGTGGGTTGCGGCGGTGCAGTTGCTTCCCGCGCGGCAGCGCGCGGTGCTCGTGCTGCGCGAGGTGCTGGCATTCTCCGCCGCCGAGGTCGCCGAGCAACTGGGGACGACGGTCGCGGCGGTCAACAGTGCCCTGCAGCGGGCCCGTACCGCCGTCGCGAGCGCGGGCGATGCCGCAGGCGTCCCTGAGCCGGGCGATCCGGAGGTACGCGCGGTGGTCGAGCGGTACATGCGGGCGTTCGAGGAGGCCGATGTGCCTGCGCTGGTGCGGTTGCTGGCCGAGGACGCGGTCCTGGAGATGCCGCCGGTGCCGCTGTGGTACCGGGGCAGGGCCGACTACGGCCTGTTCATGGAGCGCGTCTTCCGCATGCGCGGCACGGGCTGGGGCATGCGGCAGCTGACCGCCAACGGCCAGCCTGCCCTGGCCGCCTACGCGCCGGAGCCCGGCGGTGGACGCCGGCTGCACACCCTGCAGCTCCTCACCGTCACCGCAGACCGCGTCACCCACAACGTCGTGTTCGCCGATCCGCGCCTCTTCGAGGCCTTCGACCTGCCACGCCTGATTCCCTGAAAAGAATTCCACAGGAGCGATGAGTCCCGACGGTGCCGCCAGTACTTACCGGTGAGCTCCACACCGAAGGGAACCTCGTCATGAGCGTCATCGTCATCGAGTTCACCACCCTGGACGGAATCGCGTCCGACCCGGACGGTTCCGCCGGCACGCCGCTGGGCGGCTGGGCGTTCCGGTACGGCCCCGAGGCGGTCGCCGGGGACAAGTTCCGGCTCGGCAGCACACTGGACAACGGCGTCCTGCTGCTCGGGCGCACGACCTGGCAGCTGTTCTCGCGCCTGTGGCCCGGGCGCGACACCCCGTTCGCCGCCCGCATGAACGCCGTGCCGAAGCTGGTCGCCTCGCGCGCCCCGACCGACTCGTCCGCCTGGGCGAACTCCCAGGTCCTCGATGGCGACCTCCTCGACACCGTCAGGCACGAACAGCGTGACGTCGTCATCACCGGCAGCCTGAGCATCGTGCACCAGCTGATGGCAGCAGACCTCATCGACGAATACCGGCTGCTGACCTTCCCCACCGTCCTGGGCACCGGCCGCCGCCTCTTTCCGGCCGACTGCCTCCGCACCGACCTCGAATGCCACGGCGCCGAACGGATCGGTGCCGCCGTCCTCACCCGCCACCGCAAGGCCGCCCGATGACCGCCCGCTTCATCGCCCGCTTCATCGCCCTCTACGAGACACGAACCGACCCGGCGGCCTTCTTCGCCCGGCACCTCCGCAACGTCCACATCCCCCTCGCCCAAACCCTTCCGGGCAGCGCCGCCCCACCGTCGGCCGCGATCCAGGCTCCGTCCGCGGCGGCCGGCCGTACCACCTGCTCGCCGGGCTGACGCGGGAAACCATGGACGAGCTTTGCGCCGCCGCATGCGCCTCCCCTGAGGGGTAAGGCCACCGCTGCCGACCTGTTACGCCGCCACGAGCGCTCACGGCCGCCTTCCAACCGGCCTCGGATCGACGTGCAGACAGCCGCACGAGCTGTGCCCGGACCGACTACCACGACCTGATGAAGGTCGCTCACGCGCAGCCGGACGCATTGTGTCACTGACTGATCGTTTCAGAATGAAGCGCTTGACCAGAAGTGTTGGCTCTTGCGGCTCGCATAGGCTGGCCGGTCTCATCCGACGCACCGCGACGAGGATCAGCCCATGCACAACACCACCAGGATCCGCCTGATCGAGCCCGCCGACGCCGCCCCGATAGCCGCGCATCGGGTGCGGGACGTCGAGGCTTTCCGGCCGTGGGAACCGGCCCAGCCGGCCGACTTCTTCACCCCGGCAGGCCAGGCGGAGCGGATCGACAGGCTGCTGGCCGGATACCGGGCCGGCTCGGTCTGGCCAGGCGTGGTGCTCGCCGACGACCAGGTGATCGGGCAGGTCACCGTCGGAGGCATCCTGCCGCAGCCGCACCTGCGCCGCGGCTCCGTCGGGTACTGGATCGCCAGCGTCGCCCAGAATCAAGGGCACGCAGGGCACGCCGTCGGGCTTGTACTCCAGGTGATGACGGACGAACTCGGGTTGCACCGCGCTGAGGCGTCCACCAATCTGGAGAATCTGCCGTCGCAACGGGTGCTGCGTCGCAACGGGTTCAGCCCGTACGGCGTCGCGCACTCCTCGATCTTTCTCGACGGGAGCTGGCGGGACGGGCTGCTGTGGGAGCGGGTCCTGGGCGACTGACTGATCGTTTCACAACGAGGGGCCTCAGGCGGCGGAGGCATATGAGGCTGCAGGCCAGATCGAGCAGGCCCTGATGGAGGTGAGCACGTCTTTCGCAGCGGATGCGGAGTCGTTTGAACTGGTGAAGCCAGGCGAAGGCGCGCTCGACTACCCAGGGGACCTTGCCCAGTCCGGAGCCGTGGGTGGCACCGCGTCGGGCGATCACGGGTCTGATGCCGCGTTTCCACAGCAGGCGGCGGTACTTGTCGAAGTCATAGCCCCGGTCGGCGTACAGTCGCCGGGGCTTGCGCCGAGGGCGTCCCCGCAGGCCCCGGATTGGGGGAACCGTGTTCAGCAGGGGCAGAAGCTGGGTGACGTCGTGCCGGTTGCCGCCGGTGAGCGTGACGGCGAGCGGGGTTCCGTGCCGGTCGACGATCAGGTGGTGCTTGGAGCCGGGGCGGGCCCGGTCGACCGGTGAGGGACCGACGTGGTCCCCCCCTCTGAGCGCCCGGATGTGCAAGCCGTCCACGGCACAGTCGTCCAAGTCCAGCAGGTCGGCGCGACGCAGCTCGCCCAGCAGGGTGGCGTGCAGGCGGGGCCAGACACCGGCCTCGGTCCAGTCCCGCAGCCGGCGCCAAGCCGTCACACCGGATCAGCCCACACTCTCTGCGGGAACGTACGCCAGGCGACACCGGTCCGCAGCACATACATGACGCCGGCAAGCGCCGTTCGGTCGGGAACACGCAACCGCCCCGGATGGCGACGGCGCCGCTCGGGAGCAGGGGGCAACAGCCGAGCCACCCGCTCCCACAGGTCGTCAGGATTAAGATCAACACGCACCCCGGACACCCTGCCGACCAAGATCGCCGAGCACAAGACCCACAGCTCAACTCACTCTGAAACGATCGGTGATTCGCCGAGGCCTGGCCAATACCGCGTTCAGCGGCCCCGGGCAGCTGAGCGCGGTGGTCCGCCAGGCCTTGCGCGAAATCCGGTACCGCCCCTGGTTCATCGGCGGCGCCACCGCAGGCACCGGCCCATGCGGCGGTTCAGTGCAGTGAGATATCGCGTGCGGTGTCCTCTGCGACATGACGCCACTGCGACAGCCATCGGAAATTGCGTCTGATCCCCTCAAGGTCCGGGACCATCCTCAGCACCGCCAACGCCGCTGACCGCGGCAGCAGCTCTGCCTTCGGCCACTCCGTCGTCTGCCCGCACAAATCGATCGGCACATGGCCCTCGGCCTCGTCGATGACGTATCCGTACCAGTTGTCATCAAGCATCAGTGAGGCGACCGACCAGTCCGGACCCACCCCGACGATCAGCACCGGATCACCGCCGTCGTTCCAGGTGAACGTCACCGAACCAGTCTCGTCGGCAAGTTCATACAGCGTGGGCAGGTCCGCCCGAGACACCAGGCGCCCCGCACATGCGCGTCCCAGCCGCCAGTCCTCGAACAACAGCCGATCGGGCAGATTCATGGCGCCGAACGTAGCATCGGTCAACCTGGCACATCACATCGAATGCAGGTCGATCGACCACTGTCGACGCTGCCCCCGAACCATCCTCAACCAGCTGCTGGGCCAGCCCTCGTCCCGCTGAGCGTCACTCCCGCAACACACCGGCAGCCTCGATCAGCCCGTCGCTCTGCTGGACACTGCGGCCACACGGATCGACACCACGCTCAATGCCCAAGCCACGTGCACCGAGCTTGCGGACTTCTTGGTGCCCTCCCCGGCCGACGGGTCGGAGTGGCAACCCTCGTCGAGGAGGAAGACGGCAACGCGCCCCTGTCGACCGCCGGGTTACTGCGAATGTCCATCATGCACTCGCTTCTCCTCGCGCCTCTCCCCACCGCAGACCGCTCGGTCGGCGGCATGCTCCTGGGGCGGGCGGGTGTATCGGCTCCCTTCAGCGACGAGGACATCCTGACCGACCAGGGCCTGGCTGCCCGTGCGGCCGTCGCCATCGACAGTGCCCACCGGTACACCACCGAACACCATGGCGGGCGAGCTCCAAACGGCACATCGACGTCTCCCTGCAAGCCTTCACACGCCTGTGCCTGCCGGTGGACGGGTTGTTGGACGATCTCCTCGACACCCTCCTTGCCAATGGCCGCCCGTGCGACGGAGCCTGGAGTCACGGCTCAGAAACCCGGCGAACGAGTGGCCCACCTGCAGCCGGCCGTGGATCTTCCGGCGGAGTTGGGGGCCGCCCAGGATGAGGCGGGCCTGTGTGGGGATCCGGCCGACGAAGACGGTGACGGACTTCCGGGTGGTTGCCGGTAGCGCCGTCATGAGCCGGCGGTGGACACGTGGCGAGCCAACTCGGCGGCCAGACGTCGCATGACCCTGCAGTTGGCGCGCCGCATCGTGGCCCGGACGGCGGGCGCCAGCAGGCGTTCGGCGAGCGGCGCGTGAATCCAGGCGTATGTGAACGAGACGCGGCTCCCGCCGGATGACAGCGGTTTGATGGTGTAGGTGCCGTGGGCCAGGCGTCGGCCGGCCGCGCTGACGTTGCGTTCGACGATGCGTCGCGGTGCGTCGGCCTCGACGACCTCGATGGTGACCTCGGTCTCTGTGCCGACCAGCGTGGCTGTGACCGTGGCGCACGACCCGACGCCGCGGCTGGATCCGCCGTAGCGCCAGTCGGTCAGGTAGTGGTTGGTGAATCGCTCGTGGTGAGCCATGACATCGAGGAAGTCGTAGACCTGCTCCGGCGTCTGCGGTACGTCGATCGACACGGTGACAGACTTCATGTACCACACGGTACATGCGACATGTACCAATTGGTACACTCCGGCTGTGGTGAATACGGACGACTCGCATCCCGAGGACGAGGCCGCCCACGGCACGGACGGGGACCGGCGCGCACAACTGGTGGAAGCGGCCGTCGACCACGTTGTCGCACACGGCATCTCGGATCTGAGCCTGCGCCGCCTGGGCGCCGCGATCGGCGTCAGTCATCGCATGCTGATCCACTACTTCGGTTCCAAGGAACGGCTGCTCATCGAGATCGTCCGGACGTCGGAACGGCGCCAGCGCGATCTGCTGTCCAGGCTCCGACTGGAGCCGGACCTGACGCCCACCGATGTCGCGCGACGGCTGTGGCAGGAGCTGACGGACCCCGCGCTGGCCGGTCAGGAGCGGCTCTTCTTCGAGATCTACGGGCACGCACTGCGGGGCCGCCCCGAGGCAGTCCCGGTCCTCGAAGGGCTCGTGACGGACTGGCTGGAGCCGCTGGCGGCCGCCGAGATGGCGGCTGGAGCAGATCCGGCCACGGCCCGCCACCGCGCCAGACTCGGACTAGCCACCGTCCGCGGCCTGCTGCTCGACCTGCTCGCCACCGGGGACCGCGCCGGCGTCGACGCGGCGATGGAGGCGTTCCTCCGGCTGTACTACGGCTCGGACTGACGCAGCTGCCGAACAGACCGAGCGGGGCAGGTCACCGCACCGGCACGATGCGCCATCCCGCTGACAGGACGATTGAACGCAGTCTGTTCCGTACCCTGGCGGCATGCGCATGCGCCCCACCCTGAGCTGGACCCCTACCGAGGACCTGCTGCCGGGCACCACGGATCTGGAGCCGGTCGCCGATGCGCTGAGCACCGGCGGTGTGCTGGTGCTCAGCGGGGCGGGCATCTCCACGGAGTCGGGCATCCCCGACTACCGGGGCGAAGGCGGGAGCCTGAGCCGGCACACCCCGATGACCTACCAGGACTTCACCGCCGGCGCCCAGGCCCGGCGCCGGTACTGGGCGCGCAGCCACCTCGGCTGGCGCACCTTCGGCGGCGCTCGCCCCAACGCCGGGCACCAAGCCGTGGCCGCGTTCGAACGGCACGGCCTGCTCTCGGGTGTGATCACCCAGAACGTCGACGGGCTGCACCAGGCCGCCGGCAGCAAGGCCATCGTGGAACTCCACGGAAGCCTGGACCGGGCAGTCTGCCTCACCTGCGGCGCCTTCAGCCCGCGGCGCGAACTCGCCCGGCGGCTGGAAGAGGCCAATCCAGGCTTCGAGCCGGTGGTCGCAGGAATCAACCCGGACGGTGACGCCGACCTCACCGACGATCAGGTTGGCGACTTCCGGGTCGTGGCCTGCACGATCTGTGGCGGCATCCTCAAACCGGACGTGGTGTTCTTCGGCGAAGCCGTGCCGCCGCAGCGGGTCGAGCAGTGCCGCAAGCTGGTCCGCGAGGCGACCTCACTGCTTGTCCTGGGCTCCTCGTTGACAGTGATGTCCGGGCTCAGGTTCGTCCGCCAGGCGGCCCAGGCCGACAAGCCGGTGCTGATCGTCAACCGCGACCCGACCCGAGGTGACCGGCACGCCCTCACCCGGGTCGCACTCCCGCTGGGAACAGCTCTCACCACCGTGGCCGGCCGGCTGGGCATCCCCTTCGACGGCCAGGCAACGGCCTGAAACGTCCCCATCGAGGTCGTCAGCACGGTCCGCTCATCGCCAGGACACCTCTCACAGGTGCCAGTGACGGGCCGGCTTCAGTCGCCGAGCAAGGCCAGGGTGCTCAGAGGTGTACCGAGAGCGATCAGCCGCAGACGGCCGTCGGTGTCGTCCGGCCCAACAGCAGCGCCTGCGGGGTGGCGAGAGTACCGGCGACCCCGCCGAGCATGGCCTCGACCTGGGGCGCACCTTGGGTTCATCGATGCGCTTGAGCCCACACGACCAGTGACTCATTGGGTCTGCTCGTGTCCGGTGAGCATGTTCACCAGGCTGTGGGGTGCGTTCTCGCCGAAGAGCAGCTCGTGGAGCTGGGCGCCTTCGGCGGCAGCCGCGGCGCTGCGGGGGAACAGTGCCCGCTCGTATTCGGTGAGCGCGGCCTCGACGTCATCGGGGTGCGCGGCGATGGCCTTGCCGAGTTCGGCACCGTCGTACATGGCCAGGTTGGCGCCTTCGCCGTTCGGGGCCGAGAGACAGGCGGCGTCGCCGAGCAGGGTCACCCCCGGCACCCGATCCCAATCGTGCCTGGCCGGCAGTGCGTTGAGAGAGCGCAGGACCGGCTCGGTGTCACTGTCGGTGATCAGCGCGGTGAGCTCCGGCGCCCAGCCGTCGAACTCCTGCGCAATCCGTGCGGTTGCCGCGGCGGAATCGGTGAAATCGATACCGGCGAACCAGTCCTGCGGCTTGGAGAGTGCCACGTAGGTGTGGAGGGTCCCGCCGTTCTCCCGGTGAGCCTGGATTCCCTTCCCCGGCGCGAGCGCGAAGAGCGACCCTCCGCCGACCGCCTTCGCGCTGGCAGGGTGCCGGGTGTCGGCGTCGAACAGGTAGGTCTCGATGAACGACCTGCCGACGTACTCGGGTGCCGCATCGGAGAGCAGGGGCCGGACCCGTGACCACGCGCCGTCCGCGCCGACCAGCACGCTCGTGACGACGGTGGCGCCGTCGGTAAAGGTCACCTCGTGACGACCCTCGCCAAGGGAGCGGACGCCGCCGGCCTTGTGCCCCCACCGAACGGTGCCGGCCGGGAGCGAGTCGAGCAGGATCCGTCGCAGCTCGCCCCGCTGCACCTCGGGGCGTCCGCCCGTGCCGTCGTCGGGGTCGTCGAGCAGGACGGTTCCGCTCCGGTCGAGGACCCGTGTCGCCTGGCGGCCCTCCAGGATGAGGCCGCGGAAGTCGTCGATCAGGCGTGCCGCCCGGAGTGCCGGTTGGCCGTTGTGGTCGTGGATGTCGAGCATCCCGCCTTGCGTGCGCGCCGCCGGGGAGGGCTCCGCCTCGTAGAACGTGGCCGGGATTCCGTGGACGTGCAGGACACGGGCGAGCGTGAGGCCGCCCAGCCCGGCGCCGACGATCGTGTCGGGAGTATCGGGAGTGTCGGGAGGGGTCATGATGCTTCCTTCCTGATCGCGGACCGTTGGACGGACACCCGGCGGATCACGCCTGGAACGTCGTTCCAGCAGCCACAGAGCGGAACTGCGTTCCATTGATTGTCAAACTGGAACAGCGTTCCAAGATGTCTGGAATGGGGACATGGCAACCAGGACGCGTCGTCCGGAACGACGGCAGGAACCGCTCTCCCGGGAGCGCATCGTCAGCGCCGCCGTCGAGCTCCTCGACACGGTGGGCGAAGGCGGGCTCACGTTCCGCGTGCTGGCCGAGCGCCTCGCGACCGGCCCAGGGGCGATCTACTGGCACGTCACGGGCAAGACGGCGCTCCTGGCTGCCGCCACCGAGCCCGTCGTCGCCGACACCATCACCGCTGACGACAGCGACGCGACACCACAGGATGCGATCCGCGCCCTCGCACTCGGCGTGTTCGACGCGATCGACGCCCACCCATGGGTCGGCACGCAGCTCGCCCGCACATCGTGGGAGACGCCAATGCTGCAGGTCTTCGAACGCATCGGACGCCAGGTCCGGGCGCTCCGGGTGCCCGAAGCCGCCCAGTTCACCGCAGCGTCCGCGCTGCTGAACTACATCCTCGGGGTGGCGGGCCAGAACGCCGCCAACACCCGCGCGGTCCAGCCGGACACGGACCGGACCGAGTTCCTCGACACCGTGGCGACCGCATGGTCAGAGCTCGACCCCGGCCGGTACCCGTTCACTCGAAACGTCGCAAGCCGACTCCGGAGACACGACGACCGGGCCGAGTTCCTCGCCGGCATCGACCTCATCCTCATCGGAATCACCGCCAACCAGTAGCCGGCCGGCTGCCCTCGCACGCTCACAGCCTGCATCCCTTGGCAGGCTCCCAGGGACAGTTACTCACTCGACAGTCGGGCTCCGCGGACGACCGGAGGCTTGCGCCCGCTATCCCGAACTGGCCGCGGCCGGCCTCCCCTGCAGTACGAGACCGTGCTGCGCGCCGCGCCGCATCTCCATCTGCCGCCCCCGCCCTCGCCGCTGCCCGGCAACCACGACCTCGCCGGTGCGGTCGCGGGGTGCGTCGAGGCGCGGACGGTGGCGACTGACCGGCTCTGCCGAGGCTGACCTCGGCTGCTCCGTGTTCCCGTTGACAAGCGGACACCTCACCGCTCACCGCGGTAAAGCCCCCAAGAACCCACCCCACCTCGCGCCTGGAACCGGAGGGCAGTGAGATGGCATCGTCATGGAAGACGGACCAAGTGTCAGCCAGCGCAAGGCGAGTTGGGTGGGACAGCAAGGCACACGTTGTCATTGGGGGGAGGTGCGCGCAAGCGAACTCCTGCCACAGCAGCAGATCCGCCACGGGAGGAACAATTGGGCGTCAGTTGTTGGAGCACTCTCGCTGGGGCGGAGGGGCTCACGCTCACCGATGTGATCCCTGCACCCGGCTACGTCCTCGGTATCTTGACGGCATGGGTCATACACCTCCCCGCGCCGCCCAGGACCCTCTTCCAAGCGCCACCCGAGACCCCTTTCCGGCCCGGCCGTAGTCTGCGGTTTCCCGCAATTTTCTTGCTCTTCGCCGCATTGGGTGTCGCCCACAGTTTTTTCTATGGTCTCTTGATAGGAAACTTACTGGTGGTGTTCTTGGCGCACTACAAGACCCGCCTCCAGTTGGCCGGCGTGCTGCTGCGAGTGCTCGTGCCCGTTCTGCTTGCCGCTCTGGCCATCCGCATCCTGTCCCTCTCCGGAAGAGGCAATTGGTGGTTGATTCTCCTGGCACTCTCGCTCCCGACAGCAGGAATCTTATGGGCCCTCCCCTACGGTAGAAAGCTGTCCTGGCACGGTTCCTGGAGCTTCCCCTACCCTCGCACCACACCTCCGGAACTGTCGCAGAACGAAACACAGCAGGGCCCTCGTTACACCCTTCTTCCCGGCCAGTATCCGCTCTGGGGGATCGGGATATGGCTGGTCGCTTGGCCATGCTGCCTGACAGCTCTCGGACTGTCACTTTGGGGAGTGCACCGCTTCCGATCTTACGGGTGGCTTGATCGGCCTGGTCGTATCCAGCCGCGACGAGGAAGAACACATCGCGGACGCGCTGCACCCCGTCGGACCACTGGTCGCCGTCGGTGCCCCTGACGAAGTTCTCCCCTTTGCGGGGGCGGTGCGCATGTATCTGCCGAAAACTTCCTGGCAGCAACCCGTGCGGGAACTCATGATGCGGGCCCGCCTGGTCACTCTCACGCTGGGCTCAAGCGCCGGAACCATGTGGGAGTTGTCCGAGGCCATGCGCATTCTCCCGCCCCAGCGCCTGCTCCTCTTCGTACCCGGGAAGATGCACGAGGGAGAGTACGAGAGGATCCGCAAGAAGAACGAAACGGCTCTGCGGGCCCTCCCGGAATCGAAAATGAATCGCACATGGAAGAACGGCATCCCGCCCTCCCTTCCTGACTGCATGCCTGGCCTACGGTTCACCGATCCGGTTATCGGTGTCATCCACTTCTCCGAGGACTGGGAACCCGCCTTCACCCGCACGCCCAATACCGGTCTCCCATGGGAGGCCCAGGGCGGATTCCCCTGGGAGAATCCGTGCACCAGTCTCATCCGCGGGCTACGCCCAGCCTTCGAACAGCTGGCCGCATACGAGGAAGAGACCGGCTGGCACTGCGGTTGATCCCGCCTTGGCGCTGGCGTTCGGGCAGCAGCTTTCAGTGGTCCGGTTCGCCGCTGCTGAGGCTGGCGGCGATGGTGGTCAGTCGGTCCATCGTGTGAGCCACACCGAGGCCATCCATGTAATCGCGGGCGTGGACGATCAGGCCGTTCCGGACCCGGAGCACCAGGAGTCCGGGGAAGCTGAAGGGCTGTCCGCTTGTGGTCACGGTTCCGGTGATGACATGTTCGGCGATGATCACTTCGGGGTCGGTGTTCTCATGGATGGCGACTTCGGTGATCTCTTGCGGTTGTGCCGGGCTCGCGCCCCAGACTGCCCGATAGCCGGCGCGGACCTCTTCGCGTCCCTGATAGCGCGCGGGCATGCCGGGGAAGAAAAACGGGAACTCGTGTACGGCGTCGGCCGCGTACAGGTCGGCCAGGTCGTCCGCGGACTTATCGAGTATCGCGCGGTGGTAGCAGGCCAGTACGCCACGAGTGCTGAGGCTGGCCGAGGTCGTGTCGGGCATGGTGGTGGGGCTCCGTTCAGTCAGCGCGTGGATGGATTCGGTCGGGTGAGGATCCATGAGTTCGGGCGGGCGAATATGGCGAGGGCCTCCAAGATCCGGTTGTGAAAACCGACTTGGAGACCCTCACGCCCCACCCTATGTGAAGATCGACGATGAGATCGAAGGAACTCGATGGCTGGCAGGCCGCCGCAGTTGAACGGTTCCGAGCTGGTATGTCTGGCCGTCGCGCAGGCGTTTCCAGAGTTCGCCTCGGAGGACCGCTGGCTGCGGTTTGCAGGTTTGAACCTGAGCCTGATGTTCCCGTACCTGCCCCCGCGGCCTCGATGCAACCAGCGTCTACGGGCCGCGTTGCCGCTGGTCGAGCAGGCCATTCGGCTGCCGGCGACGGATACTGACTTCTGGTTCGACAACCACTGGATCGTCGCTTCCACGCCGGTGACGTGCGGGATGTCGCGGACGACGGTGAAGCGGTCGGACCTGGTCGGACGGGCCGGCTACGGAAGTACAGCTAGGACGGCATCCCCCGCTCGGCCAGGCCGCCCTCGTACGCGATGATCACCAGCTGGGCCCGGTCCCGGGCCTTGAGCTTGGCAAGGAGACTGCTCACGTGGGTCTTCACCGTCGGCAGACTGACCACCAGACGCTCGGAGATCTCGGCGTTCGACAGTCCGTTCGCGATCAGGACGAGCACCTCCGTCTCCCGCTTGGTGAGGCCGACCAGTCTCGGTGCCGGCCTGGCCGGTTCGCTGCGACGGGAGAAGTTCGCAATGAGGCGGCGCGTCACCGTCGGCGCCAGGACGCTCTCGCCGTCGGCGATGACCCTGATGCCGGCGACCAGATCGGACGGTGAGGCGTCCTTCAGCATGAACCCGCTGGCTCCCGCCTCCAGGGCCGGATAGACGTAGTCGTCCATGTCGAACATGGTGAGCGCCAGCACCCGTACACCGACTGTCGATTCGTCGGAACAGATCTGCCGGGTGGCCGCGATGCCGTCCATGACCGGCATGCGCAGATCCATCAGTACGACATCGGGTCGTAGCTCCCGGGCCAGTTGGACGGCCATGGCTCCGTCGCTCGCCTCGCCGATCGCCTCCATGCCGGGGGTCGAGTCGACAAGGAGGCGGAAGCTGCCGCGCAGCAGCGCCTGGTCGTCTGCGATCAGCACCCGGACCGCGTCACCCATGAGCGCCACCATACCCGGCGCAGGGAGTCGCCCTCCCTTCCCGGAGACGACCTGAAACATGTTCAGGACCGACTGCCGCGGCGTCGTCCGACTGCCTGGCTCTTCGATGCTCACTGTTCGTCACGTGGATTTGGTACTGCAGCGACGTTCCGTAGCCTGCCAAATGTCGTCTCGTTCAGAGTCACGCGCTGGAAATTCCAGCTGACGGTTGGTCATATGAGTTCCGTGACGTTGGTGGCGCGGCTCGTCGGGCCGCGTCGGGCGGGTCGAGACCGGGACGTTCCATCCGGGGTTGTCGCACGTCGGGATCGGCAGCACCACCGGCTGCCGGTAGGTGTGGTGCTCGGCCCCCTCCCCCGTCCCTTCACCCGTCCCAGCGCCGGTGCCTGAGGTAGCCGCCGACCAGAGCGGCCGCGGTCCAGGCGAGCAGAGCCAAGAAGCCGGTCCCCACTTCCGGGGAGTGGACGGTGAGCATCTGTATGCCGGCTTGGTCGGGGAAGTACCGGGCCAGCTCCTTGGTCGCACCCATGAGGGACATGATGTGCGACCCGGCCAGCACCATGGGCAGCAGCACCGCAAGGGGCACGACCGCGTTGCGGGCCGTCGCGGCGACACCGGCCGCGAACAGGCTCATCAGCGTCAAGTAGACGACGGCGCCGACCAGTGCCCGCGGGACTCCGCTCGCGCCGATCGAGGCGCCGTAAGGGCCGAGGGCGTACTGAGTGACCAGGTAGCCGGCGATGGTGACCGGAATCGCGGCCGCTGCTGCGGCGGTCGCGGTGACCGTCGTCTTCGCTGCGAAGAGCCGACCGCGCCGAGGCACCGCGAGCAGGGAGACGCGCATCATGCCTGAGCTGTACTCGCTGGTGACGACGAGTACGCCGAAGACGATCAGGGCGAGCTGGCCGTAGAGGATGCCGTCCAGGCCGGCCTGCTGAGGGGTGAATCCGGTCCGCAGCATCGAGCTGTGGGATTCGAGCGCGGACCTCGCAGAGACGCCGTCCAGGGTGGCGACGAGAAGGCTGAAGGGTACGAAGAACAGCAGCGGGACGAAGGTGCTGCGGACACAGCGCAGCTTGGTGAACTCGGCGCGGACTGCCGCGAGCGTCTCAGACACGGGTGTCGCCCCTCTCCGCGACGATCCGGAGGAAGGTGTCCTCCAGCGATCCCGCCTGGGAGCTCAGTTCGTCCACGGTGATCCCGTGCGTCGCGGCCAACCGGTTGATCTCGGCCGCGGGCATCCCCCGGACCGCCAGGCTGCCGTCCGCCGCGACAGCCACTGTGGCACCCCTGCGGTCCAGTTCACGGGCGAGGGGCTTGTGCTCAGGGGTTCGGACGCGGACGTAGGGCCGCGCGTACCGCTGGATGAAGTCGGACATGCCGGTGTCGGCGAGGAGCCGTCCACGATGAATGACGATCAGGTGGTCGGCGACCATCGACATCTCGGTCATCAGATGGCTGGATACGAGCACCGTCCGGCCCTCGGCGGCCATCGAACGAAGCAGTTCTCGTAACCAGCGGATCCCCTCCGCGTCCAGGCCGTTGACCGGCTCGTCGAGCACCAGGACGGGCGGGTCGCCCAGCAGCGCCACCGCCAGACCGAGCCGCTGCCCCATGCCGAGAGAGAACGTGCCGACCCGCCGCCGTGCCGCACCCGAGAGCCCGACCATCTCCAGGACCTCCGCAACGCGCCTGCGGGCGATCCCGTTGCTCTGCGCGAGCCACAGCAGGTGATGGGCTGCGGTCAGGCCGCGGTGGGCCACCGCCGTCTCCAGCAGTGCCCCCACCTGCCGCACGGGGTGGCGCAGTTCATGGTAGGCGCGCCCGCTGATCCGGGCGGATCCGGTATCGGGGCGGGTCAGGCCGAGCATCATCCGCATCGTGGTGGACTTCCCGGCTCCGTTGGGGCCGAGGAACCCCGTGACGGCCCCGGGGCGGACCGCGAAGGTGAGGCCGTCCACGACGGTGTTCGGCCCGTATCGCTTGGTCAGGTCGTCGATGTCGATCACATGGTTCAGTCTCGTCGTGCGCCCCCGCCGACCGCATCGGCCCGGAGAACGGGACCGCGGACGGCCCGGTACGGGCCGAATTCATACCTGCGGATGAGACGGCACCAGTACGGGAGCGTCGCCGCGACCCGCATCAGTACGGCAAGGTCGCCGCGACGCGGAAGCCGCCGCCCGTGCGCGGTCCGGCAGTGACGCTGCCTCCGTGCGCGGCGGCCCGCTCGCGTATCCCGACCAGGCCCAGTCCGCCGCCGGGAACGGTGGTGCGAGGACCTGCCGCGGGAGGGCCGTCGTCGTCCACCTCGATCGTCAACACCCCCTGCCCTGCGAAGACTTTCACCCGGCAGCAGGTGGGTGCGGCATGCTTGACGACGTTGGTCAGCGCTTCCTGCACAATCCGGACGGCCGACACGGCGACAGCATCTGGGGGCTGCTCCGGCCAGCGCGCGTCCAGGGCGACCCGCACGCCCGTGGCCTCGGCCGCCCGGGCCAGTGCCGGCAGGTCCGACAGCCCGAGCACTGGCCGGAGTTCCTCTGCCGACTCCTCGTCCCGGCGCAGTACCTTGAGGGTGGCACGCAGGTCGCGCAGCGCCTTGCGGCTGACGTCCTCGATCACCGTCAGGGCTTGCCGCGCCTCCTCGGGGTGACTGGTGACGACGTGGTTGGCGATGCCGGCCTTGACCGCGATCAGGCCCACGCTGTGGGAGACGACGTCGTGGATGTCCCGCGCTATGCGGAGGCGTTCTTCGGCCTTCGCCCGCTCGGCCGTCTCTTCGATGACGTGCCGTACGGCCTCCCGTCGCTCCCGGACGGCCGAGCCGGCAGCCCAGGTGGCGCCGAGGACCAGCAGGCCGAAGACGACCTGCACAGCCTGCGTCCCGCCTTGGCAGTGCCGCGATCCGGTCATCGTCAGCCCGGCCCCGCCGACGACGCACACTGCACCGACGACCGCCGACAGCCCCGTCGGCCGCCGACGGACCAAGGCAACCTGGTACAGGGCGTAGGCGGCGGCGAGGAACGCGGTCGGCGCGAGACCGGACGGCAGCGACACGACGACCACGGCCAACTCGAACAGGAACACCGACACGGGCCACAGCCGCCGGACGATCACAGGCAGCGCGGCGCTCAGCGACAACAGCCACACAGTGGTACTGCCCGGCGCAGCGCCGCCGAGAGCATGCCGCAGGGGTGCCAGTTCCGGGAGCAGTGCGAATCCGAGTGCGGCCGGCACGTCGAGCACGATCGAGCGCCGACGTGAGGCAGCGCTTGCGCGAACAGGGCCCATGGGCACGAACGTAGGTGTTCAGTCGGCGACGCGTCCACCACCGCCCGTTGTGACGGGCTCGACCGCCCAGTTCGTCCACCGCATGCTCACCGACCCGCACCACTCCTTCTCGACCGCCCGTTGCTTCGACGTCCGCTGGTTCCGAGCTACGAGAGCCTCGATGCGGACGGAGGGCGGCTTCCAGTAGAGGCCGCCCCCTCCGAGATGGTCTGTCAGGGGAGGAACATCACGCTGTTGATGATGTCACCGTCGACTTGCAGTGACTTGTCCGGAGCGACGTCGGAGATGAGCCCGCTGCACGTGATGCTGCTGAATACCCGTGCCTCGGTTTTCGTTTCGTTGATCACCGAATCCGACGCGAACTCGAAGAAGTAGCAGGTGTTGTTGGCCGGATTGACGAAGGTGCGGAGCTGGCCCGTGGAGCTCCCGTAGACGAACTCCCCCTGCGCGGCCTGCGCCTCGGCCGACAGGCCGACGATCAGGCCCAGGGAGGCCACGAGGGTGACTGCCGCTTTCCCGAAGGAGGTCATCACCGTCTTCATGATGCACGCACCATCCTTGTTGTCAGCCGAACGTGATGCTTTACGGCAGGTCGCCGCCGGATTCCAGCTGCGGTCCCGGCGGATGAATCCGCCGAGACCGTCTCCTTCCGTGACCCTCGCCGAGGACGGGGTGCACGTGTCCCTTCCCCATGACCCGTTCAAGGCAGGGGCCGGTAGGAGTAGTAGTGGTGACTGGGGTCGTTCCAGGAGAAGCCGGGGTCTACCAACGCAGTGGCAGTGCCTGAGCAGTTACTGCTGGGCCAGAGGTGGATCCTGCGGTTCGTCCTGTTGGTTCCCCTGACGGCTCCGACACTGGTGGTGTTGTAGCAGCGGCCGACCTCCGGATCGAACTCGATGGTGCGGAGCCCGGCATCGTCGTAGTACTCGAAATAGCAGGTGCCGCCGCCCGGCGGCGGGCAAGCCGGTACCGAGGCGCGAGCCTGCGCCGGGGAGCCTGTCCCGTTTGTCACCGGAATGAGGAGAGCGGTAGCTGCAACGGCCGCGGCCGCGACGGCGCGCGACCAGGATTTCGTGACCATGTAAGGGACATGGCCAGCAAAAACGCTCCCGCATGCAGGATGTCACCCGAACGAGAACGCCAAACCGCCATCAGGTCGGCAGAGTCCGAGAGCACACAGCCGAGGCTGGGCGGCGCGCACTCAAGGACCGCCAACCCAGGACAGAGGTCCACCCGGCACCGGACCCGGAAGGTCATGGTCAGCGCCGCAGACCCGGCCGCGCCGCCTACGGCACGCACATCGGCAAGCGGATGTTCAGCACAAGGATCCCAAGCCAACCGCGGCTTGGGATCCTTGTCTGGGCGCGCCTGCTGCAGACCACCGAGCGGGGCGTCGGCCTGCACGGCGCCGATATGGACGGCGGGGTGTGCGGGCGGGCCGACTGGTGGCCGACTGCCGCGGTCGGTAGTGCCACAGCACCCCCGGCGGTGCCACAGCACCCGCGGCGGCGGCCGCCCATCGTGATGCAGCCGACTGATGCCCCCGGGGATGTCGAGCAGGTCCTTATCGATCGTCCCCCGGTCGAGGACTCACGCCTCAGGAAGCCGGTCGAGGAAGCCGAGGACGGAGGTGATCCGGCCGTCCTCGGCCAGGGTGAGAACGTCCGATCCTGCCACCGGCGCCGAACCGTCCGCGACGGAGACGAGCTCCCAGCCGAAGCGGGCGATGTGATGGTTGCCGTCCACATCACCGGCCAGCCTGAACTCGAATCCGGGGAACTGCTCGTGCGCACCCCGGATCACCGCGGCGATCTGCTCGTGACCGCGCACGTCGGCCAGCGGGTCCGTGTACGTGCCCTCCTCGGA